>JBKJXM010000158.1:0-3407 GCA_046716305.1 Candidatus Eiseniibacteriota bacterium | reverse complement strand
CGCCTCCGCGCGTGGACCGCTACGATCCGGCCGCCGACGCCTGGCTCGCTCCGGGCGGGAGCAACGTGCTGGCCTTCGGCCAGTCGCCGTCGGGGCGTGTCTACGCCGCGAGCGATCGGAGCGGCGTGTACGTCTACGAATCCCCCTCGGGCGCATTGATCGATTCGCTCACGTCGGCGAACACGTCCGGCTCCGCGGCGGGCTCGCTCCTGAACCAGGACGTGCGCGGGGTGGCCTTCGATCCCGCGGGTGTCGGCTGGTTCGCGACGGCCAATGGCGTGTTCCGCTGGAACGGGCTCGGCACCGACGATCATTCCGACGATCGCTGGACCCAATTCACCACCGGCTTGCCCAGCTCCAACACGACGTCCGTTCTCGCCCTCGACACGGCCAGGGTCTACATCGGGACGGAGAGCGGCATCGCCGTCCTGACCGGGAGCTTCATCGATACCGAGCGCAAGAACGCGATCGCCGCGGCGATCGGCTCCGTGTCCGTGAGGGGTCTGGCGCGCGACCCGCGCGGGATCGTCTGGATGGCGACTGCCGCCGGGCTCGCGCGATTCGACGACGCCACGCTCCAGATGGAGAACTTCACGATGGCCGACGGGCTGGTCGACGACGAGGTGCGCGGTGTCGCGTGGGACGAGGCGCGCGGCGTGTTGTGGGTGGCCACGGCGCACGGCGTCTCCGAGGTCCATCCGCAGGGGAGCGGGGCGCCCGCGTTCGACGCGTCCGCCTTCGCCTATCCCAACCCGGCCGGACCCGGCGCGACCGCGCTCCGGATCGGCGGGCTCCTGGGCGCGGCGACGGGGGAGATCCGCGACGTCACCGGCCGGCTCGTCCGGAATTTCCGCGCCGATCCCGTGTCGAACGCGATCTGGGATCTGCGCGACGCGAGCGGCGCCAAGGCCGCGCCGGGGCTGTACCTGATCGTGCTGCGTGACGGCGACCGCGTCCGGATCCTCCGGGCCGCGGTGACGCGGTGAGCGGAGACTCGGTCCGGCACCTGGCCCCCCCGGACCCGGCGCGCTGGGACGCTCTGGTCGGCGACGCGGACGGCGCGTCGGTGTTCCACACGTCGGCCTGGGCCGCGGTGTGGACCGGAGAGTGGAAGGGCGCGCGCTGGGAGGCGCTGGTCCTGGAGGATGAATCGGGCTACGCGGCCGGGATCGGCGCCGTGGTCCGGCGGCGCGGTTTCTGGCGCACCGTGGACGCGATGCCGTTCGCCACCTACGGCGGTCCCATCGTGCGCCGCGGGCACCCCGACCCGGCCTCGGCGCGGCGCTCGCTGCTCGAGGCGTTCTCCGCCTGGGTCTCGGGGCGCCGCGTGCTCCGCTCGCAGCTCGCTTGGTACTCCGGCGTCCGCGAGGAGCTGCCGGAGCGGCTTTCCACCCGCGAGTCGTTCACGCACGTGCTCGCGCTCGCGCCCGATTTCGAGGCGCTCGCCTCCGCGTTCTCCCCCTCGACCCGCCGCCTGGTGCGGCAGGCCGAGGAGAGCGGACTCTCGATCCGGCCCGCCGCGCCGCCGGAAGATAATCGTGCGTTCAACGGCCTCGCGACGCAGACAGTGCGCCGCCGCGGGGCCGAGCCCAAGCCCTTCTCGCTCTATCAGCGGATCGAGACGGAGCTGGCCCCGGGCGGTCTCGCGCGCACGCATCTCGTGTTTCACGACGGGGAGCCCGTGGCGGGAAGCCTGCACCTCTTCCATGACGGCGTCGCGGTGAGCTGGCTTCCGGTGTCGCGCGCGTCCTCGTGGCACCTCCGGCCCAACAACTTTCTCATCGCGCACATGCTCGAGACGCTCTGCGGGGCCGGGTACCTCGAATACAACTTCGGCGCCTCGCCGCCCGACGCCGAGGGCCTCATCCGCTTCAAGGAGGGGTGGGGCGCGACGCGCCGCCCGGTGTGGATCGCGGAGCGGCGGAGCGGCCTCCACCGCCGGCTCCGCGGCTGACGCGGGTGCGGCTCCTCCTCCTCTCCCACGCGCCCGTGGTCCACACGCAGCGCTGGGCCGCGGCGCTCTCGGCGCGCGGGCACGAGGTGCGTCTCCTCACCGCGGAGAGCGCGCCGGGCGCGGCGGACCCCGGTCGCGTCGTCGGGATGCGATTCCCGCCGGGCGCGATCCGCTACCCGATGGCGCGGGACGCCGTGCGGCGCGAAGCGCGCGAGTTCCGCCCGGACGCCACCGTCGCCCACTTCCTCCCGAACTACGGATTCCTGGCCGCGCTCGCCGGTCTCCGTCCTCTCCTGCTCGTCTGCTGGGGCTCGGACCTCCTGGTGAATGCGACGCGCACGCCGTTTCACCGTGCGCGGGCGCGCTACACGCTCCGCCGCTCCGACTTGGTGCACGTGGACGCGCGCGTGCTCGCGCGGGCGGCCGCGCGGCTGGGCGCGTCCGAAGATCGGATCTGGACCCGCCCCTGGGGCGTCGACACCGACGCGCTCGCGCCCGCGACGCCGTGGGAGGAGCGGTGCGCCGGCGCGCGCGAGGCGCGCATCCTCTGGACGCGCCAGCTCGCTCCTCTCTACGACCCCGAGACCTTTCTCCGCGCGCTCGGGCTGCTCCGCCGCCGCGGGGTCCCGTTCCGCGCCACGGTCGCGGGGGAGGGGCCGCTCCGCCCTGCGCTCGAATCGCTCGCGCGTGAGCTCGAGATCGGCGCGCGGGTCACCTTCACCGGCTGGGTGGGGGAGGAGGCGCTTCGCGCTCTCTACCGGGCGCACGAGATCTACGTCTCGCTCTCCCGATCCGACTCCACGTCCCAGTCGCTTCTCGAGGCGATGGCCGCTGGGCTCGTGCCCGTGGTGACGGAGATCGAGGGGAACCGCGAGTGGATCACGCATCGGGAGGAGGGACTCCTGGTGCCCTTGGGGGACGCGGAGGCGGTGGCGTGCGCGATCGCCGAGGTCGTTCAGAGCGGGCGCGCCGGCGAGACGCCCCCGGCCCCCGCGCTCATGGCGGCACGCGCGCGCGAGGCGGTGGTGCGCCGCGCGCGCTTCGCCGACACGGTGGCCGAGACGGCGGCGCGGCTGGCCGCGCTCGCGCAGCGATGACGCCGGCGCGGCGGCTTCTCTGGCTCGCCTATTTCTTCCCGCCGCTGGGCGGAGGCGGCTGCCAGCGCACGCTCAAGCTCGTCCGCTATCTCGACCCGCTCGGATGGCGGTCCACGGTGGTGACGGCGCGCGACGCCGATTACTGGATACTCGATCCCACGCTCGCCGAGGAGATCCCCGCATCCGCCGAGGTGATCCGCGTCCGCGGACTGACCGCGCACCGGCTGCTCCGGCTCCTGGGCGGCGCGGGCGCGGCCGTGGAGGAGCGGCAGGGGTCGCGGCGCCCGGGGATGTTCCGCGCGCTTCGCCGCGTGCAGTCGTGGGTGGCGATCCCCGACGGCTACGTGCCCTGGGCG
>JBKJXM010000157.1:0-4933 GCA_046716305.1 Candidatus Eiseniibacteriota bacterium | reverse complement strand
CGCCGCCGCGCCGTCGGCTTCCCGACCTGCTCGTCGAAGAGCTGGGACTGCTCACGCCCGTGCTTCCGCCGCACTCTTTCCTACGTCAGCTCGTCCTGCCCCGGGAGTTGGTGCTGCACTTGAGGCGGCTCGCGCCGCTCCGGAATCCGCGGACCACGGCGGATTTGCAAGTCACGCCGACACCGCTGGCGGAGACGCTGGCGGAGATGTTGCGGAAGAGGCCCGAGGCGGCCGCCCAGGCCCGGTAGCGCGGCGTCCCCGCCGGGTACGAAGGCGGGCCCGCTAGGTGCGGGCGCGGGCGCGGGAAACGGCCCGCGGCGTGAGGCGCACCGGACCGTCCAGCGTCTCGCGCACCCGCTGCGCGAGGACGAGCGGCGTGTAGGGCTTCTCCAAGAACGCAATCTCCGCCCCTTCGATCCCCTCGCGCAGTACCGAGTCCTTCGTATACCCCGACACGAAGAGGACGCGGAGATTGGGCCGCTCGGCGCACGCCCGCTCCGCCAGCTCCCGCCCGCCCATGCCCGGCATCACGACGTCGGTGACCAGGATCTGGATCTCCGGCTTCAGCTCCGAGAGAAGGCGGAGCGCGTCCAGGCCCGAGGGCGCGGCGTAGACCAGGTAGCCCAGCTCGGTCAGAACCTCCCGCCCGAGGGTGAGAATCGCCGCGTCGTCCTCGACGAGGAGGACTGATTCGGTGCCGCTCGGAAACGGCGCCGCCGCGGCGGGGACCGTCTGGGGCGGCTCCGACACCTGCACCTCGGGGAGGAGGATCTCGAACTCGGCGCCGCCGCCGTCCCGGTTCGTCGCGCGCACGCGGCCCTTGTGCTGGCTGACGATGCCGTAGACGGTCGCGAGGCCCAGGCCCGTGCCCCGACCCGCCCCCTTGGTCGTGAAGAAGGGCTCGAAGATGTGGTCCATGGCTTCCGGCGGGATCCCGGTCCCGGTATCGGAGACGCGGAGCCGCGCGTACGATCCCGGCGCCAGGGCCAGCTCGCCGGCCGCGTCCGCCGGCCGCAAGTCGGCGCGGTCGGTCGCGATCCGGAGCGTCCCGCCGTCGGGCATCACGTCGCGCGCGTTCACCACCAGATTCACGATTACCTGCTCGAACTGGGACGGATCGACGCGCACGCGCCCGATCGCCGAGGAGAGGGCGAGGTCGAAGGCCACGTCCTCGCCCGCGAGGCGCTGAAGCATCGGGAGGATGTCCCGGAGTACGGCGTTCAGATCCACCAGGCGCGGCTGCGCGGGGCTCCGGCGGCTGAAGGCGAGGAGCTGGCGCGTGAGCGAGGCCGCGCGGTCTCCGCCCCGGTGGATCTCCTGGACCGCGCGGCGGCCCGGGTCGTTCGGCCCCATCCGCGCCAGGAGGAGGTCGGCGTAGCCGATCACGGCGGTCAGGATGTTGTTGAAGTCGTGCGCGATCCCTCCCGCCAGCTGTCCCACCGCCTCCAGCTTCTGCGCGTGGCGGAGCTGCTCCTCCAGGGCGACGCGATCGGTGACGTCGGTCTCGATGCCGTCCACGTGCACGCGGCCGTCTTCCTCGCGGCGGGGCACGAGGCGGCTCCGGTGCCACCTATAGATTCCCTTCGACGATTCGTAGCGGAACTCGATCATCGCCGGCTCGAGTCGGAGCAGGCCGCCGAGGGCCGGCCGCACCACGTTCTGGAGGTCGTCGGCGTGGACGCGCTTCTGCCAGAACGCCGGGTCATTCATCATCTCGTCCAGAGGCAGGCCGAAGACTCCTTCGGCGCCCAGCGAGAAATACTCGTAGCGCTCGACGCGTCCTTCCGGGTCCAGGAGGAGCGTGAAGAGGGCTGAGTCCAGGTTCCGCGCGATGGTCGCCTCGCGCGCGACGGCCAGCCGCTGCTCCGCGAGCGCCCGCTCGCGGTCGGTCACGTCGCGGAACGTCCAGACGCGTCCGACCACTTCGCCCCGGAGCCGCTGGGGGCGCGAGAAGCGCTCGAACACGCGCCCGTCCTTGAAGCGCAGCACGTCGTGGCTCTCGGCCTCGGGGGTGGCGTAGAGCTGCCGGATGCGGGAGACGAACGCGTCGGGGTTCTCTAGCTGCGAGAGAACCGTGGCGATGGCGCGGTCGTCGTCGCCGCTCTCGATCACCTCCTCCGAGAGGCGCCAGAGGTGCACGAATCGCTCGTTGAACCGGACGATCTTGCCGCTCCGGTCCACCACGAGGACGCCGTCGGTGGTCGCGTCGAGCGTCGCCTCGAGGAGCGAGAGCGCGTGTTGGCGCTCGGTCTCGATCCGGTGGCGCTCGGTGATGTCCCGGATGATCGCGAAGGCCTCGATCAGCCGATCCGAGGCGTCGCGGATCGGGTGGGTGGTGACGAGAGTCCAGACCTCCATCCCTCCGCGCGTCAGGAACATGAACTCGAACTGCATCGGCTCGCCGCGGCGGGTCCGCTCGAAGGCCTGCTCCGCGACGCGTGTCCATTCGCCCGAGGTGAAATCGAGGATGGGCCGCCCTTCCATCTCGCGGGGCTCGTAGCCCAGCATCTCGCCCATGCGGCGGTTCACCTCGAGCGTGATGCCGTCGGTGTCGGACCGCCAGATGCCCTCGGGGGATGTCGCCATGATCATGCGGAAGCGGTCGGCGTCGTTCCGCTCGCCGGCCAGGTGGCGCGCCTCTCTGCGGCGCGAGCGGCGGATCAGGTGGACGACGACCGCCGACGCGGCGGCCAGGGCCGCCAGGGAGAGGAGGAGAGTTGTCGCGGAGACCGTCACGATCGGTCCCTCGTCGTGGAGCTACGGACCGCCCGGTGGGGGCGGCGCCGGGGAAGTGCCTGGTGCGGAGCCCGCCGGCGTCGTGCCGAACGACATGCGGCGCTGGCGCTCCTGGGTCAGGACGTCCGAATTCAGCACCTTGAACTCCACGCGCCGGTTCCGCGCCCGGTTCACCGTGGAGCTGTTCTTGACCAGGGGCACGGTATCGCCGTACCCCGTCAGGGAGAAATTCTTCGGGTCGAGCGAGGGGTTGTTCTGGAACAGGTAGCGCGCCACGGCCTGCGCCCGCTGCGAGGAGAGCGGGACGCGGTACGCGGGCGCCGGCTGGTCGTCCACGTGGGCTCCAATCTCGAAGCGAACCATCGGCCATTGGCGAAGCACCACCGCCACCGAATCGAGGCGCACCATCCCCTCGGGCAGAAGCCGCGAGGAGTCGGGCACGAAGGCGAGGTCGGTGAGCCGGATCATCCAGTCCGCCAGCATCTGGCGCTCGTAGGGCGTCGGCGTGAGCGGGCAGCCGCCGGCGTTCACCGCGGCGCCCTCCGGCGTGGCCGGGCACGCGTCGAGGCCGTCGGCGATGCCGTCCTTGTCGCTGTCCACGGGGCAGCCGCGCGCATCGACCACGGCGCCCTTCGGCGTGTCGGGGCACTGGTCGGGCCCGTCATGAACGCCGTCCTCGTCCTTGTCCACGCCGCAGCCGCGCGCGTCCACCACCACGCCCGCCATCGTCGAGTCGCACGCGTCGATGCCGTCGGGAACTCCGTCCTGGTCCTTGTCCGTCGGGCATCCCGTGGCGTCGACGAGAGCGCCCTTGGGCGTCCCGACGCACTTGTCGAGCCCGTCGAACACCGCGTCCTGGTCGGTGTCGAGCGGGCAACCGCTCGCGTCGACCACGGCTCCCTGAGGCGTTTCCTTGCAGCGGTCGCCCTTGTCGGGGACGCCGTCTGAGTCGGTGTCGCGCGACCGGCCCATGAAGAAGCCGGTGACGCCGCCGCTCACCAAAAAGGTGTTTACGCGCGTGGGGCGGCCGGGACCAGCCTCCTGCGTGTAGGTCACGTCGCGCCCGTCCAGCCTGAACCCCAGCCATTCGCCCAGCCGGATGATGACGCCGCCGCCGAAGTGGAAGGCCGATCTCGATTCGCTCGCGCCGGTATCCTTCCGCTCCACCTTGGCCATGCCGATCCCGCCGTACACGTACGGGAGCGTCCAGCGGGTGCGGTCGGGCGTGAGGAGGATGCCGCCGCCGTAGTGTGTGAACGTGGCGCTCCCCGTCTCGGGAAATTCGACGTTCGGAGCCGAGCGATGTCCCAGCGCCTCCACGCCGGCAAAGCGGTTCAGAAAGAAGCCGCCTCGGAGGCCGTAGCCCTGAACGTCGCGCAGCGCCTGCTCCGGGTCGTAGAAGACGCCCGACAGCTCGAGCGAGGCCCACGCCCGCTCCTCCACCGCGTGTGCCGGTCGCGCCGGAGAAGCGGCCATGACGAGAACGAGGAGCAGGCAGGAGCGCAGAGTACGGGCGAGAGGACGACGCATATCGGACACGCCTCCGGATCACCAGCCGGTATAGAGGAAGGAATCGCGCGGCAGTGTGGCCGTTTTGCTCGCCTATGTCAAGATTCTGGTATACTTTGGCGATGCTGGAAGAGCGCCTGAACGAGGACATGAAGTCGTCGCTCAAGTCGGGACTCAAAGAGCGCCTCCAAACGCTCCGGATGATGCGGAGCCAGGTCCTTCTCGAGAAGAAGAAGGACGCCTCGATCGAGGTCCTGCCCGACGCCCAGGTGCTGGCGGTGCTCACGTCGTACGCCAAGAAGCTCCGTGAATCCGTCGCGGAGTACGAGAAGCTGGACAAGCGCGACATGGTCGCGACGATCAACGCCGAGCTCGCCGTGGTCCGCGAGTATCTCCCGGCGCCGTTGACCCCAGAGGAGACCCAAGCTCTGGTTCAGGCCGTCATCCGCGAGATGGGCGCCTCCTCGCCCAAGGATCTCGGCCGTGTCATGAAGGAAGCCACCGCGCGCGCACAAGGCCGCGCCGACGGAAAGGCGCTGAGCGAGATGGTCCGCGCCGCCCTTAACTGAGCGGGACGAGCTTTTGCAGACTCCCGCGATGAGGAAAGTCCCCGCACGATGATGAAACCCAATCGCCGCCGTGGCGAACGGCCGCCCGCTTCGCACGGTCCAAGCTCGAGGCCGAATCC
>JBKJXM010000156.1:0-4042 GCA_046716305.1 Candidatus Eiseniibacteriota bacterium | reverse complement strand
ACGTGGTGGTGTGGGTGATGCGGAGCCTCATGGGCGCCTCGCCTGTTGCTGTTGCTGCTGCTGCTGGACCTGCCCCGAGCCCCACTTGGCGGGCAGGATCACCCGCGTATTGAAATAGGTGCGCGTGATCTCGTCGCCGACCTGGTCGATCTTGCGCAGGAGGCCGTCCAGGAACGGGCACAGGCCGTCCCCGAGCACCTCCTCCACGTCCAGGTAGGACAGCTCCGAGCCCAGCCGGCCCAGCAATCGCCCCGGGACGTCCTGCTTCTCGCCCGGCCGTCGCGCCGGCGAACCGACCACCGCCCCGACCGCGGCCGCCCCGCGGTTCAGGCAGAAGAGCACGGCCCGGGGGAAGCTTGGGCTGAGCAGCAGGAACTCGGCCACGCGGCTGGCCTGGAGCTGCGAGCCGTGCTGGCGGCGGAAGGGCTCGAAGGCGCTGCACGACTTGAGCAGGGCCATCATCTCCAGGCTGGCCGCCGCGGTGCCCTCCTCCAGCGGCCGGATCTCCTCGTACCGCACGCCCAGCGTGCGCACGGTGAGCGCCGCCCGTTCCAGGTACCGGCCGAGCAGGATGAAGTAGTAGGCCTCGCCGTGGGTCAAGGTCGCGGCGGCGATCCCTTCGAAGGCCTGGGAGCCGTCCCGCACCTGGCAGAAGAAGCGGTAGGGGCTCTCGGCCGTCGTCAGGGCGTTGCCGTCCCTGGCCAGGAGGTAGAGCCGGTTCAGGTGCTCCCACATCTCCCCCGTGATCTGGTCGCGGACGCCGAGGGCGTTCTCTCGGGCCCGCGAAAGGCAGGCCAGGACGGCGTTGGGGTTGCGAGGGTGCGAGAGCAGGAACTCGAGGATCTGTTTCTCGCCGCTCTCCGGGCAGACGCTCCGGAAGTGCTGCAGGTCTCCCGTGATGCGCACCACGCCGTCCCAGCCGCCGCGGCCGCCGCCGTCGAGCAGGGCCTGGAAGTTCACCGCGGCCACGCGGGAGACGGCCTCCGCGCGCTCAATGTACCGCGCCATCCAGTAGAGCGACTCCGCCACCCGCGAGAGCATGCGATCAGCTCCCCAGGACCCAGGTGTCCTTGCTGCCGCCGCCCTGCGACGAGTTCACCACCAGGGACCCGCGCCGGAGGGCCACCCGGGTCAGCCCTCCGGGCACGATCGTCACCCGGTCGCCGCAGAGGGCGTAGGGGCGAAGGTCGATGTGGCACCCGTGCAGGGCGCCCTCCTGGAATGTTGGATGGCGCGACAGGGACAAGGTCGGCTGGGCAATGTAGTTGCGCGGGTTGTCCTGCACGCGCCGGCGGAACTCCTCGCGCTCCGCGGCGCAGGCGTGCGGGCCGACCAGCATCCCGTAGCCCCCGCTCTCGTTGACCGCCTTCACCACCAGCCGGTCCAGGTGATCGAGGATGTAAGTGCGGTCGCGCTCCCGGAGGCCGAGGTAGGTGGGGACGTTGTTCAGTAGGGGCTCTTCCGTGAGGTAGAAGCGGATCATCTCGGGGACATAGGCATAGACCGCCTTGTCGGCGGCGACTCCCGTCCCGACCGCGTTGGCCAGGGCCACGTTGCCCGCGCGGTAGGCGTTCAGCAGCCCGGCCACGCCGAGCATGCTGTCGGGACGGAAGGCCAGGGGGTCGAGGAAGTCGTCGTCCACCCGGCGGTAGATGACGTCGACCTGCTTGAGGCCCTGAGTGGTGCGCATGTAGATGCGGTCGTCGTGGGCCACCAGGTCGCGGCCCTCCACGATCTCGATGCCCATCTGACGGGCCAGGAAGCTGTGCTCGAAGTAGGCGGAGTTGTAGATGCCCGGGGTCAGGAGGACCACGCAGGGGTCGGGGTTGTGGGCGGAGGCCAGCCCGCGCAGGGTGGCCAGCAGCTCCTGCGGGTAGTGCTCGATGGAGCGCACCCCGTGATGGGCGAACAGCCGGGGGAAGGTCCGCTTCATCGCCTGCCGGTTCTCCAGCATGTAGCTCACGCCGGACGGTGAGCGGAGGTTGTCCTCGAGCACGTAGTAGCGGCCATCGCCGTCGCGGACCAGGTCGGAGCCGACAACGTGCGCGTACGTGCCTCCGGGCACGTCGATCCCAATCATCTCGCGGCGGAAGTGGCGGGCCCCGAAGACCAATTCGGCGGGCACGCGGCCCTCCTTCAGGATCCGCTGGCCGTGGTAGACGTCGTGGAGGAAGAGGTTCAGGGCCGACCCGCGCTGCCGCAGGCCGCGTTCGATGAACGCCCACTCCTCCTGCGGGAGGATCCGCGGGATGAGGTCGAACGGGAAGACGCGCTCGATCCCCTGGTCCTCGGAGTACACGGTGAAGGTGATGCCCTGGTACAGGAAGGCGGCGTCCGCCTCCCGGCGCCGTCCGTCCAGGGCCTCCGCGCTCATCTGGGAGAGCTGCTCGAAGAGGGCGCGATAGTGCGGCCGGACCTCGCCCGTCGCGGCGAACATCTCGTCGTAGAAGTCCTCGAGGTCATACCAGGTTCCGAAGCCGGACCGTGTCGAGAGCATTTTGGAAGCCCCAAGGCGAGCAACGAACGTGCCTGCCGGCCAGGAGCGGGTTAAGGCTTGCCGCTCAGGCACTTCGACTTTCGGCTCCGCAATGGCGCCAGACAAAAACATCGCTCGACCCGCCCGGAGGCTCCAAAAGCGTCGGAGCGCTCTGGACCTCTCTGCCCGCGATTGGCATCCGTCCACGCCGCATGGACAATCACCACCAGTGGACAAGGCCGAGCCCCCCGCGCGCATTCCGATCCGCCCGCTTCAAGCGCGTCTCGAAGGCCTGATCCAGAATGTCCGGTGAGACCAAGGACGGTCAGTCGCGGGAAACCCCCAGGTCCCGGCGCAGGAGGCGAGGACACATCTATGGCAGACAGGACCGCGGGCCTCTCGGCAGAGTTCGCTGCCTCGTTCAAGGCGTTCCTCGACGAGGCCGTCGCACAGACCCCTCAGAAGCGCGGAGTCTTCCTCGAGCGCCTTCGCGCTCTCTTCGGGGCAGAACCGATGGGACTCCCCGTGGTCGGAGAGCAGCTCGACGCGCCTGAGCACCCCAATGTCCAGAGGGCGATCGATGCCTACCTCGCCGAGGGCGGGCGGCGGAGCGAGGTGCTGGGGGTCCTCGCCGGTCCGCATGGCCCGTCGAGCCTGGCCGGTTTCCTGGGGCAACGAGAGCACGCGCCGCAGCCGGGGCCGGTGGAGTACGTCAACGTGGGGATCGAGGGCGAGGTGTCGCCCTGCATCCAGAGCGGCCTCTACCTCATCACCGGCCCTGACGAGCCCTTGGCCGTCTTGGTGAAGGGACCGGACGAGGCGGGGCTCCGCCCCAAGGTCCACATCGAAGTGATGGCGGCCCGGCGTGCGGCGGCGGAGGCCTTCCTGGCCGACCTTCGCCGTCGGATGCGGGAGCGGAGCATCTACCGCGGCCGGGTCCTCTCCCTCTTCGCCGACGAGACGCGCTCGCTCCGCGTGAAATTCCATCACTTGGCGGCGGTCGACCGCTCCGCGATCATCCTTCCCGACGGGCTGCTGGAGCGCATCGAGCGCCAGACGATGAGGTTCTCCGGGCACGGGGACCGTCTGCGCGCGCTCGGGCGGCACATGAAGCGGGGGAGGCTGCTCTACGGGCCACCCGGGAACGGCAAGACCCTGGTGACGCGCTACGTCACGAGCGCCATGCCTGGCCGGACAGTAGTCCTTCTCACCGGCAAGGCGATGGGTCTCATTTCCGAGTCGTGCGCCCTGGCGCGCGCCCTCCAGCCGGCGACGATCGTCCTAGAGGACGTGGATCTCATCGCCGCGGAGCGGACGCGGCAGGACCCGGGGTGCAACACGCTCCTCTTCGAGCTGCTGAACGAGATGGACGGAATCGACGACGACGCGGACATCGCCTTCATCCTCACGACCAATCGGCCCGATATCCTGGATCCCGGGCTCGCGTCGCGGCCGGGGCGCGTCGACCAGGCGATCGAGATCCCCCCTCCGGATGGGAGCTGCCCGAGGCGTCTCTTCGACCTCTATGGCCGAGGGATGCCCTAGCCGAGCACGTCCGTCGAGACC
>JBKJXM010000155.1:0-2622 GCA_046716305.1 Candidatus Eiseniibacteriota bacterium | reverse complement strand
GGTCCGGGACGGGGAGCACCGCGTGAGCCCCGATCCCGACATCGAGCTGAAGGCCGGGGACATTCTGGTCCTGGTCGGCGCCCACCGCTCGCTCGACCGGGCGTTCACGCTGCTCGACGTCGGGGAGTGAGCCTCGGCGGCGGCGAGGCCCACGGCGCCTTACGCGCCCGGTATCAAATGCAGCCAGTCCCGTAGCAGAAACTGAACGCGCGAGATGAGCAGCGAGACGCGCGCCATGACCGTGTAGCCGAAGGATGCCCCAAAGGCGACCATCAAAAACCAGATCCCGATGCGGGCCGACGCGCCGTGCAGCCCTCGGTGCGGGAGCGAGAAGTAGAAGTAGGAGAGGACGGTCAAGAATCCGATCAGGACCAACGCCGAGTTGATCGCGCCCCACCCCGGCTCGAACGGCTTCACGGCGTCGGCGAGCTGGGCGAAGATCTGTCCCTGGAAGTAGGACGGGATCGCGATTCCCGAGTAGATCCCGACGTAGAAGGCCAGCGTCCAGCGCGCGATCCCCGACGTGCGGCTCCACATCCGGCCGAGCAGGATGATCCCGAGCATCAGGGGGATCAGCGGGACCAGGTGGCCTTCCGTGAGCGGGCGGATCACGTTCGGCCGGAGCACGTTTTGATACTGGACGGCGAGGAGGTAGCCAGCCGCCGAGCCGACGAACAGATGCTCGGCGAAGCGGTAGAACGGATTGTCGCGGTAGAGGAAGCTGAACACGCAGAGCGTGAGGAAGGCCATGATCACGTTCTGCACGTCGACGCTCATCGGCCCTCCCCGCGGCGGCGGATCATGGCCGCCTCGGCCCGCCCGACAAAAACAGGGCCGCGTTCCCCACGATCACGAGCAGGACGATGACCACGTGGACCAGGCTCTGCGCGTCCATGCCGCGCCGAGCGTCGCCGAACAAATCCAGGAGTCTCTCGTACTCGGCCGAGCGATTCATCCCGCCGCTCAATCCCAGGATCTGCCACGACGAGAGATACGGGTAGTAGTCGGTCGTCATGACCGCTGTGGCGCCGAGGACCAGCGGGCGGCGGAAGCGGGTGGCGGCGATCTGAATGTAGTAGTCGGCGATCTTCGACCCGGCGAGGTTGACCACCAGCGGGAAGTCGGCGTAAGAGTTGTGCCCGGCCATCATGGGGATCTGATCCAGCGGTGTGCCCCAGAAATCGGTGGGGAACATGGTGCGGATGCTTTCGCCCAGGCCCAGGATCACCGACTGGCTCCCGGACTTGTAGCCCAGGAACACGAAGTCCTCGTTTCGCTTCTTCCCCTCTGCTTTGGACGCGATGTCGAGCGCCCGTTCGACCAACCCCGGCCCCGCCGGGTAGAGCGTGAGCACTACCGGTTTCAGCCCCTTCCGGAAGCAGTGCCGGAGGATGGAAATCGCCATCGGCTGAAGCTCGGCCTGGATGTCCGGCTCGAAGTCCAGCGACACCAGCACGTACGTGCCGGGAGGCTGCTTGTCGACGGTGTCGAACGCCGCGCGCACTCGCGGCGAGATCGAGATCGGAAGGTTCACGGGGAAGAGAAGCGGCAGCGCGGTCGCGAGGGCGATGATAACGAAGATGATGCGCCGATCCAGAGTCAGGATACGCGCCAGCCGGCCGGGACGTGCGGCCATCAGCGCGCTCCTTTCGGCGGCGCCGTCATGAGCGCCCCAGATACGTGCGGTCGATCCCGAGCACGATCTTGAGCGCGGTCGAGACCGCGCCCAATCCCACGCCGATCGCCACGGCGCGCTTCGCGGCCAGGTTGGGGACGTCCAGCAGCCACTCGGTCACCGTGGGAAAACCAGCCCAGAGGTACTCGCCGACCGACACGCGGCCGATCATCATCACGATCGCGGTAAGCAAGAGCAGCGTGGCTTCGGTGTTGCGCGCCCGAAACGCCCGGAACGCCGCCGATGCGATGAAGAAGGCGAGCAGCGCGAACATGGTGGAAGCGAGCGGCGCGTTCACCGTGTTGTAGAACAGGTTCACCGCCGTTCCTTCCTCGACCCCCTGCACCACGCCCCAGATGGTGACGAACGCCAGGGACAGGAGCGTGACCATGCTGTACGCCCACCCCGGCGCGCGCGTCGCCACCCGTCGCTGGTGCGCGGTCCAGAGCGTGACGGAGCCCAGGATGAGGGCGAACGCGTAGACCACGTTCGCCCAGTCGAGCATGACCGACTGGGCTTGCTGCGCGCGGTGGTGGGGGACGAAGAAGAACGCGACGAGGAGGGCGCCGGTGATGAAGGTGACGACGTACGGACCGTTGCGCATGTCAGCCGCTCATCGAGCAGGCGAGGCGGGGGATCATCGCGTCTGCAACAGCCGGCCCACTTCCGGGTACCCCATCGCCGTGAGGATCGAGGCGACGATCACGATGCCGGCCGCCAGCGCCTTGGCCCAGTCCTGGGCGGCGATGGTGGCGAGCTGGATCGGCTCGCGGCCGAGATAGGCGCTGGCCGCGTACAGCTCCTCGCCGAGGAGCGCGTAGTCGCAGGCGCAGACGAAGATGGGGAGCTGGGTCACCTGGTCGGTGCCGGCGATCTGGATGGCGCCGGTCACGTTGCCGGTCTCGGCCAGGAAGAGCGATTCCGCGTAGAAGGAGCCCATGAAGATG
>JBKJXM010000154.1:0-8148 GCA_046716305.1 Candidatus Eiseniibacteriota bacterium | reverse complement strand
CTTCCCAGGCCGCGAGCCGGATCCGCCGCACGCGCACGCGGCGCGTGAGCGCGCGGTCGAGGTGCGCCACCGCGGCGGCGCCGAGCTCCCGGTCCCCTGCTATTCGTTCGCGTAACTCTCGCCGGGCGCGGCCGTGCCGGCCGTCCGCGTAGATCGCCCCGACCTCCAGACGGTATGCGGCCGTGCCGCGCCGGCGAATTCCCACTCCTATTTCCATGGCGAGCCGCATCACCCGCGCGACGAGCACGCGGCGGTCGTTGGTCTCGGCGGCCAGCGTCTCTTCGGCCACCGCGCTCGGCGAGCGTCCCGCGGCCCGGTCCAGAGCTCCGGGCGCTCCGTCCATGCCGCGCGCTTCGCGCCACAGCGACAAGGCCGCGGCGCGCCCCATGGCAGCCTCGAGCTGCGTCATCGAAAGCGCCTGGACGTCGCGCACCCGCCGCACCGCGAGAAGGTCGAGGCGCTCTCCCTGGGCCTGCCCGCGCGCGGTGGGAAGGACGCGCACGGGGAGCGGGCCGAGGAAGGCGGCTTCGCTGCCGCCAGGAACGTCGAGCAATTCCCCATCGGGCGCGAGCAGGTGGGCCGCGATGCCGCTGACCAGCCGCGTCGCCGCGAGACCGAGCGTGGGATGGAGGCCGAACCGGCGCTCCACCTCGCGCCCGACGCGCGACGCGCGGCCGCAGGCGTCGCCGTGCGTGCGCGAGAGGCCGGTGAAGTCGAGCACGAAGCGGCCGGGCCGGGGCACGCCGCTCAGCGGCGCGAAGGGCAGGAGCCCGTCGCGGATGGAGTCGGAGAGCCCGGCGTAGAGGTCGGCGTCGGGCGGGAGGGCGATCAGGTCACGGCACATGCGTCGCGCCACGACCAGCGGGACGCCCGGCGCGACGCCGCGGGCCAGCGCTTCGCGCGACGCGGCGACGATGCGCGGCCGCGAGGAGTCGTGGGGCGCGAGCGCGACCGGCCTCCCCACCAGCTTGGGGCAGCGCAGCCGCTCGGCCTGGATTGCGAAGGAGTCGATGGCGAGATGGAGAATGATCGGTTCCATGGGGTGTGCCTGTGATGTCGTGGCTCCGATGAGTCCCCGGCCCGCGGCGGGTGCCCCTAGGCGTAGCGCCGCAGCAGGCCGACGAGCACGCCGCGAATCTCGACACGCGCGGCCGGGAGGCGTATGGGCTTCATCGCCGTGTTCGCGGGGCGAAGCTCGATAAAGCTCCCGTCCTGGTGAAAGCGCTTCAACGTCGCGTCTCCGTCGACCACCGCGACCACCGTCTGGCCGTTCTCCGCGCGATGCGCGCGGCGCACCACGACCACATCGCCGTCGTGAATGCCGTCGTCCACCATGGAGTCCCCCCGCACGCGGAGCGAAAAGCGCTCGCCCGCGCCCATCAGCGACACGGGGACGTGGATCTCCTCCGGCGCCTCGACGGCCTCGATCGGCTCCCCGGCCGCGATGAGGCCGAGAAGGGGCAGCGTCGCCGGGCCGCTCGGATCGGTGGCCGTGGCCAGCCAGCGCTTCGCGTTGGGAGGCGCCGGCGCGAGCACGCCCCGGCGCCGGAGCTGAGCGATCAGCTTGGACACCGAGTTCAGCGACGCGACTCCGAGGTGGCTCCGGATCTCCTCGTAGGAGGGCGCGAAGCCGTGGCGTTCCGAGAAGTCTGAGATGAAGTCGTAAGCGGCACGCTGCCGCGGCGTGAGCATGGTTCTCTTTTTGAAGAGAGCACGACGCAAGGGCAAACCCTCCCCTTCCATGGCGGGCTCCCGAGGCGGCCGCGTGGCGCCCTGTAGCGACCGTCCGGGACCCGTTCCCGCAGGCGGTATGCAGCGCCCGCAGGATGGCACATCCTAGGTGAACAAAAGGTGAAAGTCAAGGAGCCGACTGCACGACTGCTGGCACTGCGATATTTACTGATGGGAGGCCACTGCACGATTACGGGGCACTTCGTCGATTACCCCCTTAGATGCGGCAGGCGCCCGGAGGCGTCCGATGGCGTGAAGGAACCTGCTACCATGCGCCCCATGCCCGCCTTAGCCGTCTACCGGTCTTTCCGGGATCCCGTGCTCGCGGTGTGGCCGCACCTGACGCGGCCCGAGCTGCTCGAGCGCTGGCTGGGGGCGTCTGAAATGGAAGTGGCTGTGGGGGGCGAATTTAGCTCGACCCTGTGGAATGGAGACAGGATCGCTGGAGAGGTCCTGACGGTGGCCCCTCCGAGCTGCCTGGAGGTGGCCTGGCGCGCACCCGGGCCCGACACCGAGACGCGCGTCCAAATCCGCCTGGAGCACATGGGACCCGGCTGCCGCGTTCGCGTGGAGCAGGACGATCCCGCCACCGACGTGGAGCGGGAGCATGCCCGCCGCTGGTGGCAGGAGGCGCTCGAGGCCCTCCGGATCTCGGTGGTCGAGAACCGCGACGCGCACCAGTGGGGCTCGGGGGTGCCGATCGTGCTGCGCGTGCCCCTTGGTCGCACGGCCGCCGACGTCTGGCCGCTCCTCTCCACGGCGCAGGGGCTGGAGAAGTGGCTCGCGGGCGCCGACCGGTTCGACGCCACCGTCGGAGGCTCGTTCCGCTTCACCTCGCGGTTCAAGGGCACCGAGGTGATCGAGGAGGGTCGGATCGTGGCGCTCGATGGGGAGCGGCTGGTGGCTCTGGATTGGGAGTGGATGGGACAGGGATGGGATGCGCCGACCCGCGTGGAGCTGCACCTGGCGCCGCACGATTCCGGAGTGGCTCTCGTGCTCGCGCATCGGGGCTTTGACGCGCTGGAGCCGGAGACGCGGCTGGAAGCCCGGAGAAACTACGCCTCGGCCTGGCGCGACGTGCTTCAAGACTTGAAGCGGTTGGTCGCGCCGGTTCAGTAGACCCCGGGGCGCGCCAGCGGACGACACCCGCCCCGCGCTACACGCGTAAGACGATCTTCCCCACGTTGGCGCGCGACTGCAAAATCCGGTGCGCCGCGCCCGCCTCGCCCAGGGCCATCACGCGCCCCGGCTGCGGGGTAATCTCCCCCGCCGCGGCCAGCGCCACCAGCTCCTCGAGCACGCTCCGCATCAGCGCGCGATTCCCGATCAGCTCGCGCATGTTCACGCCGTAAAGCCCCAGGCTCGGCTTCAGGAGATCGAGGAACGTGAGCCGCGGCGCGCTCAGCACGTAGCCGATCGCACCCAGGAAATTACGCCCCGAGAGCCCGCTCACCCCCAGCGACACGACGCGGCCGCCCGGTCGGAGCGCGCGCAATCCGTCGCGCACCGAAGGGCCACCCACCGAGTCGAGGATGATGTCGTAGCCGCGGCCGCCGTAGATGCGCGAGGACATCGTCGCGATGCGGAGCCGCTGCGACTGGACCACGTGCTTCACGCCCTCCGCGATGAGGCGCGCGCGCTTCAAGTGGGTGCCGGCCGAGCCCGTCATCTCCAGGCCAGCGCGCCGCGCCAGGTCCACGGCCGCCATCCCCACGCCGCCCGCGGCGGCGTGAATGAAGATGCGCATGCCGGGCTCGACGGGGCCCGTGCGGTGGAGCGCCACGTAGGCCGTCCCATAGTTCAGCGGGAGCACCACGGCGGACTGATAGGCGAGGGAGTCGGGGATCAGAATCACCTGCTCGGCCGGCACGGCGATCCGCTCGGCGTAGCCCCCCGTCAGGTGGTAGGCCAGGACGCGCTGCCCCTCGCGGATCCCCTGGACGCCGTCGCCGACGGCGATGACGTCGCCGCTGGTCTCGTGTCCGGGGATGTAGGGAGGGCGCGGCGCTTCGGGGTTCAGCCCCTGCCGCGCGAGAACGTCGGTGAAGTTGACGCCGATCGCGCGCACCTGGATCAAAACTTCGCCGGGCGCGAGCTGTGGATCGGGTGCTTCCCCCTGGCTCAGCGACTCCGGGGGTCCGGGCTTCCGGAAATTGACGGCGCGCATGGTGCCGGTCACCAGCGCGGTCCTGGCGGCCTCGTTCGGGGCGGACTTGCCTGGCGCGCCGGCTTCGGGGGCGCGGGCTCCCGCTTCGCCGCGACGCCGCCGCCGCGGATCCGCCGCGACAGCGCCTCGACCTTGCCTTTGACCAGATCCCGGATGCGCCGCACTTCCTCGACCGACTTCCCCGCCGGGTTCGGAATGTCCCAGTCCTCGACGGGGCGCCCGGGATAGACGCAGACCGCGGGGTCGTCGCATCCCATCGAGACGACGAGATCCGCGCGGGCGAGCACCGCCGCATCGATGCCGGCGGGGCGGCGCATCTCGATGTCCGCCCCCACTTCGCGCATCACCGTGACTACCTCGGGATGCACGCGGGCGGCCGGCTCCGAGCCTCCGGAGCGCACCTCGTGCCCGGGCACCAGGCGTTCGAAGAACGCGTGCGCCATCTGGCTGCGCCCCGCGTTTTCGCGGCAGAGGAAATAGACGAGCATGGTGCCACTATACCTGATCGCGCAGGCGAACGGCCGTGTCGAACACGGTGCTCCACATCTCCTGCGTCAAGACGCCGGTGCTCGTGTTCTGCTGGCTGGGGTGATACGTGCAGAGGAGCCAGCCCCCTTCGGGTATCGGCTGATAGACACCGTGCCCGAACGCGGGCTTCGGTTTCACGTCGGGAAGTCCGAGGCCGCGCCGCGCCTTCAAGAACGCCTCGAAGCCGATCCGCCCCAGCGCCAGCCGCACCCGCACGCACCGGAGCACGCGCATCTCGCGGATCAGGTATTCGCGGCAGCGCTCCTCCTCGATGGGGAGGGGCTTGTTCCCCGGCGGCGCGCATCGGACGGCCGCCGTGATGTAGACGCCGTGGAGCTTCAACCCGTCGTCGCGCGAGACCGACTGGGGCTGGTTGGACAGCCCCTGCCGGTGAAGCTCGCGGAAGAGCCACTCCCCCGACTTGTCTCCCGTGAACACCCGCCCCGTCCGGTTCCCGCCGTGCGCCGCGGGGGCCAATCCCACGATCAAAAGCCACGCGTCCGGGTCGCCAAAGCCCGGCACCGGCTTTCCCCAGTACGCCTGGTCCCGGAACGCCGCCCGCTTCGTCCGGGCCACTTCCTCGCAATAGGCCCGAAGACGCGGGCAGCGCCTGCACGCCACCACGTCCGCGGCGATCCGCGGCAGGGAATCGCGGACGCTTGTCGCGGGTTTAAGAGGAGGAGCCATCCCGGGGATGATACCAACGGCGCCTTGATCGCTTTCCGGCCCCGGGGGACAATGGACTTCCGGTCCAGGAGGCCGGCCAACCCGGGCATGCAGGCACTACTTCCGCTACTCACAACGCTTTTGCCGGTCCTGTACGGACTGAGCGCAGCCGGCTATGCCAGGGTTTACCTGGCCGAGCCGGGCGTTCTCGGCCGTGGTCAGAGCGGGGGACCCCTCCTGCTCCGGGCCGCCGTGGTAGTGCACGCGCTCTACCTGGCGGCGCGCGGCTTCGTGGAGGGTCATCTCCCTCTCGCCTCGGTCTACGACTTCCTGTCGGCCACCGGCTTCTCGCTGGCAGTGGTCTATCTCTACGTCGAGATGCGCCAGCGGATCCGGACCACGGGGATCTTCGTCATCCCCCTGGTCTTCTTCCTCCAGATCATTTCCTCCGCGTACGGCATGAGCACACCCGCGCTCAAGCCGCCGATCAAGCCGATCTGGTTCGAGCTTCACACGCTCGCGGCGGTCTTGGGATACAGCGCCTTCGTGGTGTCGGCGATCTACGGGATCCTCTTCCTCCGGCTCTATCGCGACATCAAGAGGAACCGTCTCTCCTTCTTCTACGCGCGCATGCCCCCGCTCGAGACGCTGGGCCGCATGAACATGACCGCCGCCGGCGCGGGGCTCGCCTTCCTCGCGCTCGCGATCGCGATGGGGGTGGGCTGGGCGCGCGTCACCGGCGTGCGGTTCCTGGGCGATCCCAAGACCTGGCTGACCCTGGTCGCCTGGATGGTGCTCGGGTTCGCCGTACTCGCCTACCATCGCCTCGGCTGGCGCGGGCCGCGCGCGGTCTACGCCTCGCTCGCGGGATTCACCACGCTGGTCCTGTCTCGTTTCGCCGTGGATCTCTTCTTTCACTCGTTCCACACCTTCCGGTAGTCATGCACGCCGCGGCCGCCGCCCCTCTCGATCTCGTCTGCGTCGGGCTGAATCACGAGACTTCGCCTCTCGAAGTGCGGGACGCGCTCGTCATGAATGAGGCCGAGGTGGAGCGCGCGATCCACGCCCTCCGTGAGCGGGGAGCGACCGAGGCGATGGTGCTCTCCACCTGCAACCGCACCGAGGTCTACGCGCGCGGCGCCGCGATCGAGGATCCACTCGCCTTCGTGGCCGCGCTCCTGCGCGAGATCAAGGGGATGGACCTGACGGGGAAAGAGGGGCGGTTTCTCTACACCTACCGCGAGCCCGAATCGGTGCGCCACTTCCTGCGCGTGGCCTGCGGCCTCGACTCCCAGGTGCTCGGCGAGCCGCAAATCACCGGACAGGTGAAGGATGCCCTCTCGGTCGCGGCCCGCTCGGGGGGCACGGGACCCGTGATCGACCGCCTGCTCGACACAGCGCTGCGCGCCGCGAAGCGCGCCCGGAGCGAGACCGCGATCGGGCAGGGCCCGGTCTCGAGCGCCTACGCCGCGGTCGGGCTTGCGGCCAAGGTGATGGGCTCTCTGGCCGACAAGCGACTCTTGGTAATTGGCGCGGGCGAGATGGCGGCGCTCGCGGCCGTGCACTTCCGGGATGCGGGCGTGACGCAGGTCATCGTGGCCAACCGGAGCCGGGAGCGCGCCGAGGCCTTCGCCAAAACCCACGGCGCGCGCGTCGTCTCGCTGGAGGCGCTCCCCGTGGTGCTCCCGGGCGCCGACATCGTCGTGAGCGCGACCGCTTCGCCGGGCACGATCGTGCGCGAGGAGATGGTGCGAACCGCGATGCGAATTAGAAAGAACCGCTCACTCCTCTTCCTCGATCTGGCGGTGCCCCGCGACGTGGATCCGCACGTCGCGCGACTCACGAACGTCTTCCTCCATGACCTCGACGCGCTGGGGGGAATCGTGGCGCAGAGCCTCGCGCATCGCCGCGCCGAGGTCCCCAAGGTGGAGGCGATCGTCGAGGAGGAGATGACGCGCTTCCTCCGCTGGCACCGCTCGCTCGCCGTGGTGCCGACCGTCACCGCATTCCGGAGCCGGGTCGAGACGATCGCCAAGGAAGAGCTGGAGCGGCACCGCCCCCGCTTCCGCGCGGAGGACCACGCGTCGCTGGAGGCCCTCGTGCACGGCATCGTGCAGAAGCTGCTCCACCGCCCCACCACGCGCCTCACGCGCGCCGACGAGAAGGATCCCGAGGGGATCGCGCGGATCGACGCCGTGCGCGACCTGTTCGGGATCGACGAGGAGGACTCCGATGCGGATCGGAACCCGCGGTAGCGCCCTCGCCCTCGTCCAGGCCAACCTCGTCCGGGAGCGGCTCCCCGGCGGGCCCGACGAGCACCACCTCGACGTCATCGAGACCTCCGGCGACCGGAATCCGCTCGCGTCGCTCCGCCGCTTCGGCGGAAAGGGGATCTTCACGAAGGAAATCGAGGAGGCGCTCCTCCTGGGACGCGTCGATCTGGCCGTCCACTCGCTCAAGGATCTCCCCACCGAGCCGACGCCGGGACTTCGGATCGGCGCGCTCCTCACGCGCGAGGATGCCCGCGACGCGGTGATCACGCGAGACGGCACGCCGCTCGCCGGGCTCAAACGCGGCGCGCGCGTGGGGACCTCGTCACTCCGCCGGCAGGCGCAGCTTCTCGCACGGCAGCCGGAGCTGGAGGTGCTCGATCTTCGCGGGAACGTGCCCACCCGGATCGCGCGCCTGGAAGAGGGGCGGTTCGAAGCGATCGTGGTGGCCGCGGCCGGGCTCCTCCGCCTCCGCCTGATCGAGCGCGCGACCGAGATCCTGGACGACGAGTTCATGCTGCCGGCCCCGGGACAGGGAGTCCTCGCTGTCCAGATCCGGGAGGACGACGCGGCCGCCGCGGCCGCGGTGGCCCCCCTCAACGATCCCGCCTCGGCCGCTGAGGCGGCCGCCGAGCGCTCGCTCCTGGCCGCTCTGGGCGGCGGGTGCCTGGTCCCGATCGGCGCGCGCGCGCGCGTCACGGACGGCCGTCTCTCGCTGGCCGGATTCGTCGGTCATCCCTCGGGCCGCCCGGCGCTTCGCCGTTCGACCGAAGGGCGCGCCGACCA
>JBKJXM010000153.1:0-4432 GCA_046716305.1 Candidatus Eiseniibacteriota bacterium | reverse complement strand
GACGGTGCCCTCGGCGTCGTAGCCCGGGGTGTTCGTGAGCTGGCGCAGGTTGGAGCCGTCTGCGTTGGCGCGGAAGATGTCGTAGCTGTCGTAGATGGCCCAGACGTATCCCTGCGAAAAATCGGGCGGGGGCGGGCAGGAGTCCGAGGCACCCTCGGTCGAGGAGTAGACGATGCGGTCGGCCTCCGGGTAGTCGAAGTAGCCGCACGTCGTCCGCCCCTTGCCGCTCGACACGCGCGCGACGGCACCGGTCGCCAGGTCCAGCACGTACTGCTGGTCGCAGCGCGCCCCGCGCGGCGTCGCCTGGAAGATCAGCTTGGTGCCGTCGGGACTGAAGTAGCCTTCGGCGTTCTCGCCGCCGAAAGTGAGCTGGCGGACGTCGGTCAGATGCCGCTCGCCATCGAATGCCTTGGCGAACGGCTTTCCGGCCGCGATCTGAAACGCGGAGCCCGGGCGGCCGACGTAGAAAGAGTCGGCCTCGGCAGCTGGCGCAGCCGAGGCCACACCAGAGTGCGGACTCGCCGCCGCCGCCGCGCTGTCCGCCGGCGCGCCTCCGTGCGCGTGATCCGTGGGCATCGCGGGGGCCGAAGCCTGCGCGACCGCGGGTGCGGCTTGACCCATTTGCCCCCGGTCCCCCAGCAGGGCCCGGAAGGTGATCGTTTCGTCGCCGCGCGTCACCGTAACTTCGACCGTCTGGCCCGGGCGATGATCTTGGAGTGCGTAGGTCATGTCGTAGAGGTTCTCGATCCGCGTTCCGGCGATCGAGATCAGGCGGTCGCCGCCGCGGATCCCCGCGCGCTCCGCGGGGCCGCCCGCCCGGACGTCGGCGAGCCGGACGCCGCCCCCCGCGTTGTCCATCGCCTTGAAGTCGGGCACCGTTCCGAGATAGGCGCCGTAGCCGCGGCTGTCGCCCGTCATCGTCGGCGCGGCGTTCGACCGCGCGTAGGTCAGGCGGGTGTCGCGGACCGCGGCCCGCTGGACCAGCGCCTCGGTGAAGCGCGCGACCAGGGCCCCGCCCTCCACGTTGACCGTTTCGGGCTTGTCGTCCGGCGTGTGGTAGGCCTCGTGCGTGCCGGTGAAGAGGTGGATCACCGGAATTCCCTTCGCGTAGAAGCTCGTCTGGTCGGACGGACCGTAGCCGTCGCCGCGCGCCGCCACGTCCAGCTTGGTGGCCACCGCGGCGTCGCGCAGGAGGGAAGCCCACTCCGGTGCCGACTCAAGGCCCAGCGCGATCAGTGTGTTATCTCGAAGTCGGCCGACCATGTCCAGGTTGACCATCGCCGCGACCTTGAGGAGCGGCACGGGCGGGTGCTCCACGAAATGGGAGGAGCCCGCCAGACCCACCTCCTCGCCCGAGAAGAGGGCGACCACGATCGTGCGGTGCGCGGGGAGCCGCGCGAGGCCCCTCCGGAGCGCCTCCGCGGCGATGAGCACGGCGGCAGCCCCGGATGCATTGTCGTCCGCGCCGTTGTGAATCACGCGGTCGTTCGGACGCATGGACCGTTCACCGCCGAGGCCGAGATGATCGTAGTGCGCGCCCACGACCACGAACTCGTCCTTGAGGCGTCCCTTGCCTGGGATCACGCCCGCCAGGTTCTCCGAGTCGACGTACTGGTCTTCCACCGCGATCCGCCCGCGCACGGTCACCCCGGGAATGTCGCGCGAGCGCGGCGTGAGGTCGCGATCCACGCTCCGCTGAAAGGCCGCGAGATCGATCCCGGCGGACTGGAGCCAGCGGATCGCCGTGGCCGTCTTCACCTGCGCCACCGGAAGTCCCGCGGGACTCTCGGGGCCGTCGTTCTTGAGCGCGGGGACCTTGTCGACCTCCTCGTTCTGGAGCGGCCCGGTCACGAAGATCACCGCGGCCGCGCCGCGCTCGCGGGCCTGGAGCGCCTTGTACCGTAGCGCCGACCAGCGGCTGGGGCGCTTGCCGTCGAAGGGGGAGCCGTCGTCCTTCTCCTGCGGCTCGTAGCGGAGCATCAGGACTACCTTCCCCTTGAGGTCCATCCCTTCGAACTCCCGGTACCCGACCGGCGGCGCGTCGATCCCGTAGCCGACGAAGACCAGGGGGCCGGAGAACTCGCCGCTCGAGGAGAAGCCGAGCGGCGTCCATTCCTCCGTGGAGAGGCCCTCGATCCGGTTTCCCTCCCCACGGAGGACGCCCGTCTTGATCGGAAAGCGCTGGCGGTAGGAGCCGGAGAACGCGGGCTCCAGCTTGATCGCGCGCATCCGGCGCTCGATCCATGCGGCCGCGCGCGCGATCCCGGCGGTGCCGATGCCGCGCCCTTCCATCGAATCGGCGGCGAGCGCGAAAACCGCGTCGCGAAAGAGGGCGGTGCGGTGCGGATCGGCGCGGGGAAGCGTGTCGGCGGCGGCTTTCGTGATCGCGTCCGCCGCGCTGGCGACCGCCTTCGAGGTGTCTTCGACGAACCCCGCCTGTTCCGCGGTTGTCGCGGCCGCGGCGGCGATCACCAGACACGCGGCGGCCGTCCAGGCGCTCCGGATGATCCATCGAATGGCGGGGGTCACCGACTCATCCTACCATCCGGCGGGCGGGTCACCACAGGGCGCCGTGCCTCACGACGGGCTTGCGCGTCTGGTGGAGCGGGACGGGAACGACGCGGCGAATGCGATAGAGCGCGACGCCCGGCTCCTCAACCCCGCGCGTCGCCTGGGCGCTAGTAGTGACGAGATCTTCCGGACAGCGGACGATGGCGCCGACCGCGACCTTCGTGAGCGGCGCGCGCACGATCGCCGTGTCGCATTCGCCGGCGCTCTTTGGGACCGGGGTCGCCACCGGGCCCAGGTAGTAACCGATTCGGTTCCGGGCCAGCCAACGCTCCAGGCCCTCCGCGCGGAGCCGGCCGTCGATCTCGAAGTCCCCCATCAGCCCGTCGGCGGGTACGATCCTGAGGGTTGAGTAGTAGGCAAGCGCTCCCGGGTAGTCGAAGACAAGCACTCCGGCTCCGCGCGGGAGGTGCCCCTCCATCCAGAGCGCGAATTGCACCGACCACCGATCGTAGGGCGTCGCGGGAAGGACCTGGATCACGAGCTGGTTGTGCGACGAGGAGTCCGCGTTCCGATAGCGCGCCCACCCCCGGAGCAGTCCCCACAAGGTCAACGCCACGACCAGAACGCCGACGGCCGCCCGAAACGCCTGCGGCCGCACGCGCCGCGAGAGCGCGTCCGCCCCGACGCAGAGAAGGAACGCGAGGAGGATGACTCCGGGGACGTAGTACCAGGACCAGTGCGTGTGGTGATCCGTGTAGACGACGATGTAGATCGCGTGGGCCAGGACGCCGGCCACCAGCGGTCGGAGCGCGAGGCGGCGAAGGCGCGTCGCGTCGCGCGCCAGATAGAGGGCAGCGGCCACGGCGCCCATCAGCGTGATCAGCCCGAGCGTTCCCAGATTCCGGAGGTCGGGACGGGGAGTCGGGAATGTGGACTTGATCGCCCCGCTGATCGGAACAAAGTGGCCGAAGACCGCTCGATTCCAAGCTAGATAGGGGAGCGCGAGCGCCAGCGCGGGGAGGGCGATCCATGCGAGCGCGGCGGCCCGGGCCGCCGGACGCCGAGCGGAGTTCCAGGCAGCCGTCCCGGCCGTGGCCGCGGCGAAGAAGACGTTGTCCAGCCGGGCGAGGAACGCGAGACCGAGGCAAGTACCGAGGAGAAGCGCATTCCTCCGGGAGGGTGCTTCCAAGTAACCGATGAGGCGGAGGAGGCTCGCGAGAAGAAAGAAGCCGTTCAGGTGGGCCTCCGATCCGTACATCCCGGTCAGAAAAAACGCGGCGAGCAGCGGGACCGCGATGAGCGGCGACCGGATCCCGAGGGAGCGGGCCGCGGCCCAGAAGAGCGCAATCGATCCCGCCGCGAGAGCCGCCTGGATCGCGAAGACGATCCGGAGCGCGAGGTCCCGGTCGCCGCCCGCGACCGCTTCGGCGGCGACGCAGGGCCACATCCAGAGAGGGTGGTAGCCGTTTGTCGGCGTCACCTGGTTGAACGTGCTTTCGTGTCCGGCGGCGATGTTCCGGGCGACCTGCAGGTAGAAGAATGAGTCGTCCGTGGGAAAACGGCGGGGATGAAGCTGCGGCGGAAGCAGATACGCCGCCGCGACCACGATCAGGATCGCCATCGGAATGGGGCCGAGTCGGGGCATGGCGCGGCCAGTCTACAGGCCAGAACCGCCGCCTTGCCACCCCTCCACGGGCGTGGTATGATCCAACCTGCATCGCGTGAAGAGCGCGATGCGAGACCCTTGAAACTAGTTCCGTGAGGCTAGAAAGGGATCAGCCGGCCGTCGCCCCTTCCGCGACGGGCCGGCCCAAAGTACCCCTTTCCGGGCCCCAAATCCCGACGAGGGGTTTTTTCATGCCCGCCGGAGGCGCCGTGGAGCAGGTCCGCGAGAAAACCGAGCTGATCGACGGCGAAGGGC
>JBKJXM010000152.1:0-3959 GCA_046716305.1 Candidatus Eiseniibacteriota bacterium | reverse complement strand
GGCTACAACGTGTCACACGACGAGGCGTTCACGTTCCACCGGAACGAGCTGAAGATCGACGAGGACCTGGTCAAGGGGAAGGACGGCGAGAAGCCGTTTGTCGACGCGGACCTCGACAAGCTGCTGGAGCGGGGCGCCCGCACGACCGACGGCCGGTACTACGGGATCGGGAGCCTCTTCCTCCCGGGGACGCCGATCGGCCCGCTCAGCTTCCGTAGCAAGCGCGGGGACGACCCCAACGACCGCTTCTACCACAAGAACCGCCGCGAGCTTCGCGGGCTCTACGTCGTCTACTCCTGGATCAACAACTGGGACATCAAGGACCACCAGTCCCTGGACACCTACGGTCCGGACAGCGCGAACGGCTACGTCACCCACTACCTCCTCGACATGAACGGATCGCTGGGCGCCTCGGCTGAAGGCGCGAAGAATCCCCGGTACGGCTACGAGCAGCGGATCGACGTGGGCTGGATCCTGCGCCGCTTCGTGACCCTGGGCTTCATCGTCGAGCCGTGGCGGAAGGCGCGCCAGCAGACAGGCATCCCCTCGGTCGGAAATTTCGAGGCCGAGTACTTCGTGCCGGGCGACTGGGCGCCTCTCCAGTACGTGGAGGCCCTGCGGAAGATGACCGACCCGGATGCCTACTGGGGAGCGAAAGTGGTCGCCTCGTTCACGGACGACCAGATCGGGGCCGCCGTGGACGCCGTGGGTTACGAGGACCCGCGCGCCCGCTCGTACATCCGGCAGATGCTCATCGAGCGCCGCGACAAGGTGGCGCGCTACTGGTTCGAGCGGATCGCGC
The DNA here is from genome assembly GCA_046716305.1 of Candidatus Eiseniibacteriota bacterium. Lineage (GTDB taxonomy): Bacteria > Eisenbacteria > RBG-16-71-46 > SZUA-252 > SZUA-252 > DASQJL01. The sequence goes on along the minus strand of JBKJXM010000152.1, from coordinate 3,157 downwards.
CGCTCGACTTCTTCTACGTCGAGGACGGCGCCCTGCGCTTCCACGACCTCGCCGTGGACCTGGGCCTGGCCCGGGAGCGGACGTACCAGATCCACGCCGAATCGGACGACGGGCGGGAGCAGTCGCTCAAGGCCTCGTCCCAGGACCCGGTGGTCCGGCTTCGCAGTGACGGCGGCGATGGGTCGCGGGTCGAGCTCGAGCTCTCCATCGCCGGCAGCGACGCCAAGCCGGCGCGCGTCGAGCTGGTGCGCCGCGGCGGCGCCTGGGTCGTGACGCGGGTACGGCACGGATGAACGCCGCGCCGCGTCCACCCCGCACGCCTGGACTGGGCGAGCTCTGGATCCGTTTCGTCGCGATCACGCTGGCGGCTTCCATCGTCGTGGCCGCCGGCTGCTCCTCGGTCGGCCGCCTGACCGGCGTGATCCAGACGGTCTCGCCCCCTTCGGCCGAGGACAGCGTGCCCCGCACCCTGGTTCGGACCGAGAACGAGGTCGAGTCCCGGGTCGAGGGGTCGCTCCCGCTCTGGTCGCTCTTCTCGAGCGACACGTTGATCGGATTCATTCCCGGGACCGGCGACTCGACGAGGCGGTACCTGGGCCGGCTGGTCCGCGGCTACACGGCCGACACGGTCAACGTCCTTCTCCTCGGCGACAACCGCCCCGCCTACCGCACCACGCGGCTCAAGGTGGATTTTCTCAAGGTGGAGCAGATCTTCTCGCTCAACCCGCTCAACATCGCGCGGGGCCTTCTCGCGATCCCCGTCGTCCTGGCGAAGGGCCTCTATCCGGACCTGGCGCTGATACGCGACATCCCCGACGTGATCCGGAAGCATCCGGTCTGGGGGCTCGAGAAGCAGGTCAACGCGGCGATCGGGGCGAAGCTGGACTCCCTGGAGGCGGCGCGACAGCAGGTGGCGGCCATCATCAACACGGGCGATCTCGTGAAGGATGGACGCCTTCCGGACCAGTGGAAGCGTTTCCTCACCCTCATCCGCCCGCTCTCCTCGCGGGTCCCCTACTTCGCGATCGCGGGGAATCACGAGCGGACCGACACGCCCGAGGGCGTCGCGAACTGGCGGGCCGCCACGGGACTTCCCGCGACCGGCGACCGGCTCTACTACTGCTTCGATTCGGCCGACGGCTGGGTGCGCTTCCTCGCGCTGGATTCCAATCCCATGACGGACCCGGCGAACCACTGGCCGCGCGACATCGAGATCAAGTACTCCGACGAGCAGATCGACTGGCTGGTGGCGCGGATCAAGGAGCACCGGGGGCCGGCGTTCGTCTTCATGCACCATCCCCCGTTCTCGAGCGGATTCCACCGCGTGGAGTGGCAGAGCGACGCCGTGCTCCAAGAGCGGCGCGAGCGCATGGTGCGGGCCCTCAAGGAACAGGGAATCGGGATCCTCGCCTCCGGACACGAGCACGCCTACCAGCGCGCCCTGATGACCTGGCCGGACGGGGTGCTGATCTACATCGTGACCGGCGGGGGCGGCTCGCCGCTGCACGACATCCCTTCTCCCGAGGAGGGCGCGCGGCTTTTCGCCGAGTACAGGGTGGCCGGCGGCGTGTTCAAGCCCGAGAACGTCGTCACCAATGAGATCTTCCACTTCGTCCACCTCCGGCTGTGGTTCGGCGGAGGCGATTTCACCACCTACGAGGTGGTCCCGGATGGAGGCGTGCGGCTGGCCGACCAGGTGCAGGTGGACCTGAAGCGCTACGGGGTGCCGAAGATCGACCAGCACAAGATTCCGTTGCCTCCCCAGGTGTTTAACCAGCCGCCTCCGATGGAGGAGAACAAGGCGGCGAAGAAGATCGCCACCCAGACCAGCTCCGATTCCACGTCGGCCGCCAAGACCGTGAAGTCCACGCCGGCTCCCAGCCGCGCGAAGACTCAGGTCAGCCCGAAGACGCCAGGCACCAAACGCTGACCGGGCGCCCGCGCGCCCCAGGGAGGAATGTATGAGCCGTACCGTTGCCCAGCCGGCGACGAACAAAGAGGGCCGGGGGATCCTCGACCGTGTTCTAGGAATCTTCGCGGATGTCCGCCCCGGCGAAGGGGTAACCGTCATCCTCCTCATGTTGAACATCTTCGTTCTCCTCGCTTCCTATTACCTGCTCAAGACCATCCGCGAGCCGCTCATCCTGACCCAGCCCGGCGGCGCCGAGGTGAAGAGCTACGCCGCCGCCGCGATCGCGGGAATCCTGATGGTGCTGGTGCCCATCTACAGCGCGCTCGCTTCGCGAGTGTCGCGCGTCCGGCTGATCAACGGCGTGACGCTGTTCTTCATCGGCTGCCTCGTCGCCTTCTTCCTGGCGGACAAGGCGGGCTACGCCGTGGGCACGGCCTTCTTCATCTGGGTCGGGATCTTCAACCTGATGGCGATCGCCCAGGCATGGGCCTTCGCGAACGACATCTACAACGTGGACCAGGGAAAGCGCCTCTTCGCGATCGTGGGCTTCGGCGCCTCGATCGGGGCCATCGTGGGATCCTTCGTGACCGGGAAGCTGGTCGAGCAATTCGGGCCCTATCCCTTCATGCTGGCCGGGGCCGGCCTCCTGTTCCTCTGCATGCTCCTGACGAACCTCGTTCACGCGCGCGAGAAGCGGCGCCGGCCCGACACGCCGGGCGACACCGCGGCCGCGCGCGCGGCCGACGGCCCCGCCGCGCCGCCGGAAGAGGGGCAGAAGGGCAAGAACGGGTTCGCGCTCGTCTTCTCGAGCAAGTACCTGCTCCTGATCGCGTTCCTCATGGTGCTCGTCAACCTGGTCAACACGACCGGGGAATACATCCTGGGCAAGACCGTCGTGGAAGTGATGACGGCCAGGGCCGGCGGCGTGATCGACGAGCAGAAGGTGATCGGCGGCTTCTACGGCAACTTCTTCACGATGGTCAATCTCGTGTCGATGCTGATCCAGGCGTTCGTCGTGTCGCGGGTGCTCAAGTATTTCGGCGTCCGGACCGCGCTCATGGTGCTCCCCGCCGTGGCGCTGGTGGGCTACACGGCCATGGCGTTCCTGCCGTTCCTGGGCCTCATCCGCACGGCCAAGATCGCGGAGAACTCGCTCGACTACTCTCTCCAGAACACGGCGCGGAACGCGCTCTACCTGCCGACCAACCGCGAAGCCAAATACAAGGCGAAGCAGGCCATCGACAC
>JBKJXM010000151.1:0-9399 GCA_046716305.1 Candidatus Eiseniibacteriota bacterium | reverse complement strand
CCCCGCCAGAATCAGGGCCGCGGAGGCGCGCAGGTCGGTCGCCATGACGGGAGCGCCGCTCAGCGATTCCACGCCGTGCACCAGGGCGCGGTTTCCGTCCACGCGGATGTCGGCGCCCAGGCGCTGCAGCTCGGCCACGTGGGTGAACCGGTCCTTGTACACGGTGTCGACCAGCGTGCTCACGCCGTTTCCGACCGAGAGGAGCGCCATGAACTGCGCCTGCATGTCCGTGGGGAATCCGGGATAGGGGGCCGTGGTCACCGCCATCGCCTCGGGCCGCGAGGGAGCGCGCACGCGCACGCTGCGGTCACCCCGCTCCACCGAGCATCCGGCCGCCTCGAACTTGGAGAGCGTCGAGCCCAGGTGTGACGGATCCACGCCGGTCACTTCGACGTCGCCGCTCGTGATGGCGGCCGCGGCGAGGAGCGTGCCCGCCTCGATCCGATCCGGGATCATCGCGGTGTCGGCCGCGTGGAGCTCGGGCACTCCCTGGATCACCAGGCGCGGAGAGTTGAGTCCCTCGATCTTCGCGCCCATGAGATTCAGGTACTCGGCCAGGGCCGTGATCTCGGGCTCGCACGCGGCATTCTCGATGACGGTCTCGCCGGCCGCCGTCGCGGCTGCCATGAGAATGTTTCCCGTGGCGCCGACGCTCGAGATGTCGAAGGAGATGTGGGCGCCGCGGAGTCCGTCCGTCCGGGCGACGATGTAGCCGTGGTCGATCTCGACCTGCGCGCCCAGGGCTTCCATGCCGCGGATGTGGAGGTCGACGGGCCTCGGACCCCACGCGCAGCCGCCCGGCAGAGAGACGCGGGCCTCGCCGTAACGCGCGAGGAGCGGACCCAGCACGTAGATGGACGCGCGCATCGTCTTGACCAGGTCGTAGGGAGCTTCCGCGTTCTCCTGGCCGCGCGTGTCCACTTCGACCGCGTCCGCGGAGAGGCGGCGGCTCTTCACGCCGAAGCGCGCGAGCATCTCGAGCATGGTCTGGACGTCCTTGAGAGCGGGGACGTTGGTGAATCGGTACGCGCCCGGAGCGAGCAGCGCCGCCGCGAGCACGGGGAGCGTGGCGTTCTTGGATCCGCTCACGCGCACTGAGCCCGAGAGACTCTTCCCGCCGCGAACCCAGATCTCGTCCATGCCCGTCACCGTCCCCTTTGACCCCGTCGTCTTCGCTTCCATCCCCTACCTCCGGCGCGAGCCCATGAGTATTCTCGGCCTTCCCGCGAGGTCCGGCAGGACGCGCGCATGATCCAGGAAGGGCCGCATGATCCCCAGGGATTCATCGGCCTGATCGGCTCCGATCTCCACCGCGGCCAGCCCGCCGGGGCGCAGCCAGAGCGGAATTCCGACCGCCAGATCGCGGAGCGCGTCGAGACCGTCCGGGCCCCCGTCGAGGGCGTCGGCCGGGTCGTGGTCCCGGACTTCGGGCATGAGCGTGGGGATGTCCCCCGAGCGCACGTAGGGCGGGTTGGAGACGACCACGTCGTACGGTCCGCCGGCCGGCTGGAGCTCCTCGGGCCGCCGGAAGTCCCCCTCGTCGACGTGGAGGCGGCCGGTCAGTCCGTTCCGGGCCGCGTTCCGCCGGGCCAGTTGGACCGCCTGGAGCGAACGGTCGACCGCGGCGCCCGTCCACTCGGGGAGCGCGTGGAGAATCGCGATCGCGATCGCCCCGGTTCCGGTTCCCAGCTCGAGGAGCGTCCCCCGCTCGGTGTGGAGCGAGCGCAGCACCGCCTCGACCAGGCACTCGGTCTCCGGGCGCGGCAGGAAGACGCCGGGCTCCAGGTCGAGCGTGGCCGAGCAGAACGGCGTCGTGCCCAGGAGGAGCTGCAGCGGCTCCCGCGCGCTCCGCCGCTCGGCCAGGGCCGCGAGGTCCTCGGCTTCTCCGGGCGAAAGGGGCGCCTTGGGCTCGGCCCACAGCTCCGCGCGCGACACGTGGAGCGCGCGCAGGAGGAGCGCCTCCGCGTCGTGCTCGGCCGACTCGATGCCCGCGCGCTCGAAACGGCGCGTCAGGGACGCGAGCGCCTCGGCCCGGGTTTGCGGGATACCGGCCAGGGGCCGGCGGCCGCCGGCCGCGCGGCTCGCGCGGACCGCCTTCACGAAGCCGCTCCAGCGCGGTCGGTGTGCGTCTCGGCGGAGCTCGCGGAAGCGAGCCGCTCCGCCTGCTCTGCCGCGAAGAGGGCTGCCGTCAGCTCGTCCAAATCCCCCTCCATCACTTCGGCCAGCCGGTAGAGCGTGAGCCCGATCCGGTGATCGGTCACGCGCCCCTGCGGAAAGTTGTACGTGCGGATCTTGGCGCTCCGGTCGCCCGAGGAGACCTGGGACTTCCGGGTCTGCGCCAGCTTCCGCTCTCGCTCCTGGATTTCCAAGTCGAGCAGGCGGGCGCGGAGCACCTTCAGCGCCTTCGCCTTGTTCTTGAGCTGCGAGCGTTCGTCCTGGCACTGGACGACCATGCCGGTCGGGAGATGGCGGATGCGCACCGCCGAGTCGGCGGTGTTCACGCTCTGCCCGCCAGGACCCGAGGAGCGGAACACGTCGATCTGGAGGTCGGAGGGCTTCAGCTCCACGTCCACCTCCTCGGCTTCCGGAAGCACGGCCACGGTCACCGCGGAGGTGTGGATCCGGCCGCTCGCCTCGGTCTCGGGCACGCGCTGCACGCGGTGGACGCCGCTCTCGAACTTGAACCGCCGGTAGACGCCGTCGCCCGCGATGGAGAGCGAGATTTCCTTGATCGATCCCAGCCCGCCCGACGCGCTCGAGTTCAGCACTTCCACTTTCCAGCCGTGCCGCTCGGCGTACTTCGTGTACATGCGCCACACCTCGGCCGCGAACAGTCCCGCCTCGTCGCCACCCGTGCCCGCGCGGATCTCGACGATCACGTTCTTCTGGCCCAGGGGGTCGGGAGGAAGGAGGAGGCCGGGCAGCTCGGATTCCAGACGGTCGCGCTCGACGGACAGCTCTTCGATCTCGGCCTTGGCGAGCGCCGCCAGCTCGGGATCGCGGTCCGACTTGAGCAGGGCCGAGTCCTCGTGGATCCGCTCCAGCACCTGGTCGTAGCGCCGCACGGCCACGATCAAGGGCTCGAGCGCGCTCCGCTCCTTGCTCACGCGCTTCAGCTCGGCCTGGTTCGAATGGACGGCGGGATCCTCGAGTTGCCGGGTCAGCTCGTCATATCGGGCTTTCGCCCGTTCCAAGGCTTCGCGCATCGGCGGCTCGGCTTAGAGGACCGCGCGCAGCGCGGCGATCGCGACTTCCAGCATGTCGCGCGAGGGCTCGCGCGTGGTCAGGCGCTGGAGGCGAAGACCCGGCTCGCTCATCCACCGGACCCACCCCTTGTCGCTGTGCGCGCCCGCGAACCGGATGATCTCGAAGGAGACGCCGGCGATCAGCGGTATCAGGGCGAAGCGGAGAAGCCGGTCGCCGAGGGAATCGGGCCGCCCGAGGAAGGCGAACACGACGAACGAGACGAGCACCACCAGGAACAGGAACGACGTGCCGCAGCGCGGATGAAAGCGGCTCTGGCGCTCGGCGTTCTCGGGCGTGAGATCCAGGCCCGCCTCGAGGTTGTGGATGGTTTTGTGCTCGGCGCCGTGGTACTGGAAGATGCGCTGCATCTCCCCCCAGTAGCCGATCCCAATGATGTAGGCCAGGAAGAAGAGGAGCCGGAGCGCGCCGTCGATGAGGTTGAAGGCGAGCGGATCCTGGACGCCGGTGAGCTCGGTGAGGAAGAGCGGCAGCCAGAAGAAGACGCCGAAGCCGATGATGAAGGAGACGAATACCGTGAACCCCATCCCCCAGCCCAGCGTGCCGAAGCGGCGCTCGCTGGGGGGTTTCGGCGCGCCGGTTTCGGTCTTCTCATCTTCCTTCACCGCGGCTTCCGCGGAGAAGGCGAGGGCCTCGACGCCGATGCGGAGCGACTCCACGAGCACGACCGCGCCGCGCAGGATGGGGAGGCCGAGGATGGGAACGCGCCGTGAGAGGGAGCGGTACTCCCGCGTCCTCACCTCGACGGTGCCGTCGGGAAGGCGCACGGCCGTGGCCACCCGCTTGGGCGACCGCATCATGACGCCTTCGATGACGGCCTGACCGCCGATGGGCGCGTAGCGATCGGGCATGGGTGCCGGCTCGGGCGGAATGCGGCCCTTACGACCCGGCGCCCGCCTGGTCGGTCTTGATCCCGTACTTCCGGCGGAAGCGCTCGATGCGGCCCGCGGTGTCCACGAGCTTCTGCTTGCCCGTGAAGAACGGGTGGCAGTTCGAGCAGATTTCGACGTGCACGACCTCTTTCACGGTCGCCCGCGTCTCGATCTTGTTGCCACACACGCAGACGATGCTGGTGTTGTAGTAGCCGGGATGTACGTTCTTCTTCATCGATTTGCTCCACTCCCCATTCGGAATCGGGGGGCTTTGGGTCCGATTACGTGTTCATCATCGACAGGAACTTCTTGTTCGTCTTGGTCTGATTCATCTTTCCGATCAGGAATTCCATCGCTTCCATCGGATTCAGCTCGTTCAGGAACTTGCGCAGGATCCAGACCTTGTTCAGCTCTTCCTGCGTCATGAGCAGCTCTTCCTTCCGCGTCCCGGAGCGGTTGATGTCGATGGCCGGGAAGACCCGCTTGTCGGCGAGCTTGCGGTCCAGAATCACTTCCATGTTACCCGTGCCCTTGAACTCCTCGAAGATGACGTCGTCCATGCGGCTGCCGGTCTCGATCAGCGCGGTGGCCATGATGGTGAGGCTCCCGCCGTTCTCGATGTTTCGCGCCGCGCCGAAGAAGCGCTTGGGCTTCTGGAGCGCGTTCGCGTCCACGCCGCCCGAGAGAATCTTGCCCGAGTGCGGCACGACCGTGTTGTGCGCGCGGGCGAGCCGCGTGATCGAATCGAGCAGGATCACCACGTCCCGGTTGTGCTCCACCAGGCGCTTGGCCTTCTCGATGACCATGTCGGCCACCTGCACGTGCCGCTCGGCGGGCTCGTCGAAGGTGGAGGCGACGACCTCTCCCTTCACGGAGCGCTCCATGTCGGTCACTTCCTCGGGCCGCTCGTCGATGAGGAGCACGATGAGCATGACCTCCGGATGGTTCTCCGTGATCGAGTTTGCGATCTTCTGGAGAAGCACCGTCTTTCCCGCGCGGGGCGGCGACACGATCAGTCCGCGCTGCCCCTTTCCGACCGGGGTCAACAGATCCATGATGCGCGTCGACATGTCGTCCGACTTCGCCTCCAGCCGCAGCTTCTCTTGCGGGTAGAGCGGCGTCAGGTTGTCGAAGAGGATCTTGTCCTTCGCGACCTCGGGCGGCTCGAAGTTGACCGCCTCGACGCGGAGCAGCGCGAAGTAACGCTCCCCGTCCTTGGGCGGGCGAACCTGGCCCGACACCGTGTCGCCCGTCCGCAGGTCGAAACGCTTGATCTGCGACGGCGAGACGTAGATGTCGTCCGGACCCGGCAGATAGTTGTAGTCCGGGGAACGGAGGAATCCGTAACCCTCGGAGAGGATCTCCAAAACCCCTTCCGCGAAGATCAGACCGTTCTTCTCGGTCTGACCCTCCAGAATCTTGAAGATCAACTCCTGTTTCCGGAGTCCGCTGGTTCCTTGGATGCCGAGAGAGTGCGCCAGTTCCATGAGCTCGGCGATGGTCCGGCCCTTGAGCTGAAGGATGTCGAGCCCCTTCACGGAGGCCTGAGGGCCGTTCCCGGAAGTCGCTACGGCGGGAGGTGGTGTTTCGACTTGCTGTTCCATTTGGGCGCGAGGCTCCTCAATAGTAGCTGAATCGGTGGGTGACTCAGTTTCGGGCGGCTCGGGGCCGCGACGTCTAACGGATGTGGTCGGGCGGGACATGGCGTTTCATGGCTGGGAGGCCCTCAAGTGGCCCGGAACATAGGATGAGATGACACAGAGGGTTCGATGGATTCCAGTGTGGCTGGCGCGGGATCAACCTGCGATCCGAGCGGGAGGGGCTGGCGAAGGGCTACTTGCGATCCTTCCCGAACAAGCCCCCGGGTTGGTTTTACGGACTGGACTCTATCGGACCGTCATTGCCGCGTCAAGGGAGATTCTCGGAGCGCGCGCACTCATGACTCGGGCGCGTCCCGGCGCGCGCTCAGGACTTTGTCGGCGGGAACGTGGCTTGGGAAAGCACCTGTCCATCCATGAAGGTGATCACCTTTCCCTTGCTCCAGTAGAACCAGCTCTCGAGGCTCTTCTCGCCGTCGTTGAAGATGCGCACCTCTTCCGGGTACCCGTCCGCGGTGAGCGTCTTCTTGAGCTGGTGGTTGGGGCCAAGACGATTATCGGCAGCATCGACCCATTTCTTTAGGTCTCCGCCGAGCCGCGGCTTGCCTTCGCTAAGAGCCTTGTAGATCGAGTATTCCGCCACCGATTCGTTCTGCTTGTTCAGCTTGTTGAGGGCCAGGAAAAGGAACTGGTGGTTAGAAGGGTCCTTGGGGTCGATCGCGACCGCCTGCTTCAGATAGGTGACCGCGTCCGCGTGGTCTCCCGCGTTGAACGCGGTCTGGCCGGCGAGTGTCAGGAGATCCTTGCTCTTCGGAAATTCCTCCACGGCCTCGTGGAGCACCTTGGACGCGTCCTTGTACTTGCTCTGGTTGGTATAGATCACGGCGATGTTGTAATAGGCGTTCTCGCGGATGGCCAGCGAGTCTTTAGGGGCATCCTTGAGCAGGTCCTTGTAAGCGACCGCGGCGCTGTCGAGAATCGCCGGCCGCTCCGGCGACTTCGCGTCCATGGCGGTAGCACACTGGTAGAACGCGCTGGCAATCTGGGATTGGTATAGAAGCCTGCTCGACGGATCGTTCTCGATGGCGGCGCGGTACGCGGGAACCGCCTCGCAGAACTTGCCGGCCTTGAACTGGCGATTTGCCTGCCCCACCGCGGCGGCCCTCAGATTCATCTTAAGCTTCGCGTCGTCGGGCGCGAGCGCAAGGCCGGCCCGCGCGGCCGCCATGGCGTCGTCCGACCGGCCGAGCAGGTCGTACACATAGGAGAGGTTCCGGTAGGAGTCGACCGAGTTCGGATCGACCATGGTCGCCAGCCGGAAATAGTAGGCGGCCTCTTCCAGTTTGGACGGCCCTTCGTACTTCCCGTAGACCGTGCTGTCGGTGATCGCCACTTCCGGAGCCACCGCTCCCGTGAAGGGGGGCAGCGTTCCGCCGCCCTCCGCGGCTTCCCCCTCGGCGGGCACGTTCCCGACCAGGGACATCGCCTTCACGCCGTTGTTGTAGAGCCGCGACATGTAGAACGCCTGGGGGTTCTGGAGGTCGGCGACCTTCTTGTCGTCCTTCTTCTTCTTCGCGGCCCGGATGCCGATGGCGAACGCGGCCCCGGCCGACGCGTACTGATTCAGCTCCGCGCGCGCGCTTCCGAGAAGAAGATAGACTTGGAGATTCTCGGGCTCCAGCTTGCGCGCGCACTCCAGATTCATGGCCGCCTTGTCCCACACCTTCTGCTGTACGTAGACCTTCCCGCTCGTGAAGCAGACGCTGGCGCTCGCGGGAACAGCCGTGGCGGAGACGAGACAGAGGGCGAGAACCGCGCCCAGAAGACGACGCGCGACAAGTCGGACCATCGATTCCTCCAGTGAGACGAAAGTGCCCCCAGCGACTGTGAGCGGCGACTGCCCTATATAGGCGTAGCCCCTTAGATGTAATACCCGGTGAAGGCGCTGCTCGTTCCGGCGGCACACCGATTGAACCCGGAGCGGGGCGCGCTGTCAAGCCCAGTTCCTACGCACCGGGGGATGGTCGAGGACACGTAAGGCGCTGTCCCCCAGTCGTTAAAGCAGTTGGTGGGGGTCCACGTCGATCGCCAGACGGACCCCGGGCAGCTTGAGGGCCCGAAGCGCCGGCAGGGCCTCCGAAAGGAGCGCCCGGAGCGCGGGGCGGGACGGGGAGCGCACGACCAAGTGCCAGCGCGCCTTTCCCTTCAGGCGAGCGAGCGCTTTGGGCGCGGGGCCGAGGATCTCGATCTCCGCCCCCGCGGCCTTCGCCAGCGCCTGCTTCACCTGGACGCCACTCTTATAGACGCGCTCTTCCCCCTTCCCGGTGATCTCGATTTCCACCAGGTGCCCGAACGGGGGGTAGGAAAGCTCGCGGCGGTCCCGCGCCTCGCGGGCGTAGAAGGCGCCGAAGTCCTGGGCGGAGGCGGCGCGGAGCGCGGGATGGTCGGGATCGTAGGACTGCATGATCACCTCGCCTGGCTGGTCGCCGCGGCCGGCGCGCCCCGCCACCTGCGTCAGGAGCTGAAACGTCCGCTCGGCGGCCCGGAAGTCGGGAAGGTAGAGCTGGAGGTCGGCCACGATCACTCCGACCAGCGTGACCCCGGGGAAATCGAACCCCTTCGTGACCATCTGCGTGCCCAGCAGGAAGTCGATCTCGCGCTCCCGGAAGGAACGGAGAATCGAAGCCGCCGATCCGCGGCGCCGCACGGCGTCCAGGTCCAGCCGCGCGATGCGCGCCAGGGGGAATAGCCGCGCCACCTCGCGCTCGATCTTCTGGATGCCGACGCCCCCGAACCACAGGTCCTCCGCGCCGCACGTCGGGCACGCCGAGGTGAGCCGCCGCGCGGCGTTGCAGTAATGGCAGCGGAGCGACGACTCGTCGGCGTGGACGGTGAGCGGCACGTCGCACGAATCGCAGCGCGCGACCCCGCCGCAGCCGCGGCACTGGAGGTAGGTGGAGTGGCCGCGCCGGTTCAGGAACAGGATCCCCTGCTCGCGCCGCTCCAGGGTGCGCGCCATCGCTTCGAGGAGCGGAGGCGTCAGGTGCTTCGAGGGATTCCCCTCGCTGACGCGCCCGCGCCGGCGCAGGTCGGCCAGCCGCACGCGCGCGAGGGGGCGGCGATCCACGCGGTGCGTGAGGCGGAGGAGCGCGTAGTCGCCGCGCTCCGCTCGGGCATAGCTCTCAAGACTGGGCGTCGCGGAGGAGAGCACGGCCGGGATCCCCAGACGCTGGGCCCGCACCAGGGCGACGTCGCGGGCGTGGTAGCGAGGAGCCTCGTCCTGCTTGTAGGCGCCGTCCTGCTCCTCGTCGATCACGAGCAGCTTGAGCCGCTGAAACGGCAGAAAGACCGCCGACCGCGTTCCCACCACCACGTCCACGTCGCCCGCCTGGACTCGACGCCACACGTCCACGCGCTCCCGCGGCCGAAGCTCGCTGTGATAGAGCGCGACACGCGCGACCCCCGCCTGGCGGAAGGCGTCCGCCGCCTGCGGGGCGAGGGCGATCTCGGGGACGAGGACCAGCGCCTGCCCACCCGAGGCGAGCGCGCGGAGCGCGGCGTGAAGATAGACCGCTGTCTTTCCGCTTCCGGTGATCCCATAGAGAAGAAAGGCGCGGAAGCCGCCCGCGTCGAGCGCGGATTCGATGGCCGCGAGCGCCTCGGCC
>JBKJXM010000150.1:0-24072 GCA_046716305.1 Candidatus Eiseniibacteriota bacterium | reverse complement strand
CATGTCCCCCAGGGCGCCGCTCGGCCGCCCGCCGTTCCCGCCGCTTCGACACGCTGGACTCGATGGGTGGCCTACGCGCTCATCCTGGTCTTCACCGTGTACTGGGGAGCCCAGGCGTTCACGCTCCACCGGATGGGTAACTACGCGGTCGAGACCGACTTCTATTGGAAGTACGGCCCGGCGGCGCGGGACCTGGGCCGCGGCGCCATCGACATCGCCAACTACGACTCGAAGGGGTGGGGTTACCCGGCCGTGGTGGCCGCGGTCTCGGTCCTCGGCTTCGAGACATTCCGCGCCGCGCAGATCGTGTCCCTCCTCTCCGCCGCCCTCGCCCTTCTCCTCCTCTACCGCCTCCACCGGAGTCTCTTCGGTCCCGGTCTCGCACTCGCGGCACTGCTTCTCGTCGTGGGGAACCGCGCTTTCCTGGCGAACACCTACGAAGTCGGGACCGACATGTTCTTCCTTGCCGTGTTCCTGGGCTCGATCGCGCTCCTGTTGCGAAGCGGCGCGCCGGGGTGGCGCGCGGTGCTCTTCTCGGGGCTCCTGGGCGGCTGGGCATTCTCGACGCGGTACAACGGCGCGGTCCTTCTACCGGGCGCGCTCGCGCTGTTCCTGCTTTTCCGCGTGCCGCCCGGTCCGACGGGCGCGCGATGGAAGCGCGCGGCCCTCTGGAGCGCGGGCTTCGTTCTCGCGGCGCTGCCGTGGCTCTGGATCAACGCGGCCCACACCGGGAACCCGCTCACCAACTCGAACTACGTCAACGTGGGCTACGCCGTGTACGGAGAAGGGAACTGGGAGAAATTCTTCTACGGCGGCGATCGGAAGATCCAGTCCTTCGCGGACGTGGTCCTTTTGGATCCGGGGCGCTTCGTCGCGGCCATGATTGGGAACGTGGGCGACCACCTGAAGCGCGACCTCTTCGAGCTGTTGTCGCCGCCGTGGGGTCTTCTCGCGGTCGCGGGCGCTCTTCTCTTTCTCGCCGACCGTCCGGGGCGCCGCACCGCCGCGTACTTCACGTTCGGGGCGCTCGCTTTCGTGTCGCTTGTGCCCGTTTTCTACGGGACCCGCTTCTCGCTCCCGCTCCTCCCGTTCTACACCGCGCTCGCGACGTGGCCGTTCGGCTCGCCGCGGGTGGCGCGTCTGATGGCGGGGATCGAGCGCGCGTTTCCAGCCCGTGCTTTTCTCTTCCTGGCACTTTGGGTGCCGATCGCCTTTACGTCCTACGCGTGGACCCGCGATCCTGCGAATCCGGAAAACGTCGTCGCGGGGCCCTACGACCTGACCCAAGTGGTGGAGTACCTCAAGGAGAAGCCGCCGGGCGGCGCCGTGATCGCGCGGAAGCCGCACGCGGCCTTCCTCGCGAGGATGCGCTTCGTGCCGCTCCCGGACGTCCCGAATCCCGACTCGCTCCACGCGGTCGCCGTGCGGGAGAAGGCCCAGTATCTCGTGATTTCGGGTATCGAGTACCAGACACGAGCCGCTGCGCGTGCTCTGGCTTCGGCGGATTCCGCGGCCGTCCCCGGTTTCCGGCGTACTTTCGAGAGTCCCGGGGGCCTCGTGTACGAGGTGGTCCCGTGACTTCGCGGCTCCAGATCGCGCTCTCGACAGAAAATCTCACAGTCTGTATACTGCGCTGCTCTGTAAGGAGATGGGCGATTAGCTCAGCTGGTTAGAGTACCTGCTTGACATGCAGGGGGTCAGAGGTTCAAGTCCTCTATCGCCCACCATTTCCTCACCAATCCAAAGCGAGCGACACCCCGAATGTTGAAGCTTGAATTGAACGGCCGCACCTTCCAGGCCGAGCCCGGCACCACTCTCGACGCCCTCTTCATGGCCGAATACAAGGAGGGGTTCAAGGAGGGGATTGCGGCCAAGCTGAACGGCAAGGTCATCGACTTCCACACCCCGATCCAGGACTCGGGCAAGGTCGAGATGATCCCGGCCGAGTCGGCCGAGGGGCTCGCCGTGATCCGCCACTCGACCGCGCACCTCATGGCGTCGGCGGTGGTGAAGCTCTTTCCCGAGGCCAAGCTCGCCATCGGGCCCGCCATCGAGGAGGGCTACTACTACGACTTCCAGGTGGACCGCCCGTTCCAGCCCGAGGACCTGGCCAAGATCGAGGAGCTGATGCACCAGATCGCGGACGAGGATCACCGCTTCGTGCGCGGCGAGCTCAAGCGGGACGAGGCGCTCCAGAAGTTCGAGAAGGAAGGGGAGGGGTTCAAGGTGGAGCTGATCCAGGGGCTCCCTGATCCCACCGTCAGCACCTACACGCACGCCTTCTTCACCGACCTCTGCCGCGGGCCGCACGTGTCGCGCACCAAGATGCTCCGCCACTTCCGGCTGCTCTCGGTGGCCGGGGCCTACTGGCGCGGCGATTCGAACCGCCCGATGCTCCAGCGGATCTACGGGACCGCGTTCCCGTCGAGGAACCGGCTCGAGGAGCACCTGAAGCGGCTGGAGGAGGCGAAGCTCCGCGACCACCGGAAGGTGGGGCAGGCGCTCGACCTCTTCAGCGTCCAGGACGAGGCGGGGCCGGGCCTGATTTTCTGGCACCCCAACGGCACCGCGATGCGCCGCGTGATCGAGGACTTCTGGAAGGACGAGCACGTGCGGCGCGGCTACCAGATGGTCACGACCCCCCACATCGCGATGGCCGATCTCTGGAAACGGTCGGGGCACACCGAGTTCTATCGCGAGAACATGTACTTCCTGAACGTGGACGAGAAGGAGTACGTGCTGAAGCCGATGAACTGCCCCTTCCACGTGATGATCTACAAGCGGAAGAAGCATTCGTATCGCGAGCTTCCGCTGCGGATCGCCGAGCTGGGGACTGTCTACCGGCTGGAGAAGTCGGGCGTGCTCCACGGGCTCGCGCGCGTGCGCGGCTTCACCCAGGACGACGCCCACATCTTCTGCACCAAGGAGCAGGTGGAGGGGGAGATTCAGGGCGTGCTCGAGCTCGTGCAGTTCATGCTGGGCACCTTCGGCTTCTCCGACTACCGCGTGGAGCTCTCGGTCCGCGACCCGAAGCGTAAGAGCGATTACATGGGCGACGACGAGGAGTGGGAGACGGCGGAGTCCGCGCTGGAGAACGTGGTGAAGCGCGCCGGCATCCCCTACCATCGCTCCGAGGGAGAGGCGGTCTTCTACGGCCCCAAAATCGACATCAAGCTGACCGACGCGATCGGCCGGCTGTGGCAGTGCTCGACCATCCAGTTCGACTTCAACCTGCCGCGCCGTCTCGAGGTGGGATACGTGGGGGCCGACGGCCAGGAGCATCAGGCGTACATGGTCCACCGGGCCCTGCTCGGCTCGATGGAGCGCTTCTTCGCGACCCTGATCGAGCACTACGGCGGGGACTTTCCGGTCTGGCTCGCGCCGGTCCAGGTGCAGATCATCACCATCGCCGACGCCCAGAATCCCTACGCCGAGGAGCTGCGCACGCTCTTCCGCGAGAAGGGGATCCGGGTCGAGGCGGACCTCCGCGAGGAGAAGATGGGGGCGAAGATCCGGGACGCCGAGCTGATGAAAATCCCGTACATGCTCGTCCTGGGCCGGAAGGAAGTCGAGGAGCGCTCCGTTTCCGTGCGGAGCCGCAAGAAGGGGAACGAGGGCTCCATCCCCGTGGACGCGTTCCTCGAAAAACTGGTTGCGGAGATCCAGGCCAGAACCTAAACTCCCGTCTCATTCGGTGTTAAGCAGGAGCCGCTGGCTTCTCACCCCGGGGCCACAAGCTACCGGGGTTCCCGCCGCCGCAGGGTCATCGTGCCCGCGACGCGACGCCGAGGGCGCGACTCATCGACGCGTCCCTCAGCCTTC
This sequence comes from Candidatus Eiseniibacteriota bacterium, assembly GCA_046716305.1. Classification (GTDB taxonomy): domain Bacteria; phylum Eisenbacteria; class RBG-16-71-46; order SZUA-252; family SZUA-252; genus DASQJL01. The sequence continues at coordinate 20,250 of JBKJXM010000150.1, read as the reverse complement.
GCCAGCCCCGCTCTCCACGCCGACATTTGGAAAACCCAAGCCGCAAGAGGAGGAAGGCTCGATCGCCACGACAAAGGAAATTCGTGTCAACGACCGCATTCGCATCCCGTCGGTTCGCGTCATCGGCCCCGACGGAGAGCAGATCGGAATCCTGAACATCCGCGAGGCTCTCACGTACGCCCAGGAGCGAAGCCTGGACCTGGTGGAAGTCTCCCCGACGTCCAAGCCTCCCGTCTGCCGGGTGATGGACTTTGGGAAGTTCAAGTACGAGCAGAACAAGAAGGCGCAGAAGGCCCGGAAGAAACAGCACGTCACGCACCTGAAAGAAGTGAAGCTGCGTCCCAAGATCGAGACGCACGATTACGACTTCAAGGTCGATCACGGGCGGAAGTTCCTGGAAGAGCACGACAAGGTGAAGTTCACGGTGATGTTCCGCGGACGGGAGATGGCGCATCCCGAAGCGGGATATCGTCTGCTCGAGAAGGTCGTGCGCGACCTCGAGGCGGTCGGCCAGGTGGAGATCCCGGCCCGCATGGAGGGGCGCAGCATGACCCTCCTGATGGTGCCGCGCGCGTCCTTGTCCGCGAAAGCGCCCGAGAAGAAGCCGGCGGCCGGCGCGGCGGCAGCCAAGCCGTCTTCGGCCGCCAAGCCGAGCGCGGCGCCGAGGCCGGCAGCCGCGGGGCCGAAGCCGGTGACGGCGGCACCGAAGCCCGCCGCGGCCGCGGTGCGGCCCGCTTCCACCGGGGCGAAGCCGGCCGAGGTGAAACCGAAGCCGTAGATCCCGATCACGCACGAAGGAGTTTCGGATGCCCAAGATGAAGACGAACCGGTCGGCCGCGAAGAGGTTCAAGCAGACCGGCACCGGAAAATTCAAGCGCGGGCGGGCCTATTCGCGGCACCACCTGCAGCTCAAGACACGGAAGCAGAAGCGCCGGCTCCACTCGTCGGCGATCGTCGAGAAGACTGAGAAGCGCCAGCTCCAGAAATTGCTCCCCTACGGGGCCTGATCCCCTTCGCGGGAGGGCCGAGGATTGAACGATGCCACGCACTAAGACCGTCGTACCGGGACGAAAGCGCCGCCGCAAGGTACTGACCGCGGCGAAAGGGAACCGGGGCGGCCGCCGCAAGCTCTACCAGACCGCGAAGGAAACGCAGATGCGCGGCTTGCAGTTCGCGTATCGCGACCGGAGGGCCAAGAAGCGGGACTTCCGACGGCTGTGGATCGTGCGGATCAACGCCGCCGCTCGTCTCCACGGCCTCTCCTACAACGCCTTCATCCGGGGCCTCAAGGCGGCCCAGGTCGGGATCGACCGCAAGGTGCTCGCGGACCTCGCTATCCGGGACGCCACCGCCTTCGCCCGCCTGGCCGAGGTGGCCAAGCAAGCCCAAGCCGCAGCCTAGTCCGCCCCTCCCCATGCCCGTGTCCGTGCCCGTGATGGAGGAACGGATCGATTCCCTCGGGGCGGAAGGGGAGCGCGCGTTCCGATCGGCCGCCTCCGCGGCCGAGCTGGAGGCCGCGCGGGTCCAATTCCTCGGAAGAAAAAGCGAGCTGACCCAGCTTCTGCGCGGGCTCAAGGACGTCGCTCCCGACGACCGGACCCGGGTCGGCGCGCGCGCGAACGAAGCGCGTGAGCGCCTCGAGGCAGCCCACGCCGAGGCCACCGCGCGGCTCGCAAATGTCGCGGCCGCTCCCTCGCGCGACGTGACGCTGCCGGGCCGCCGCGCACCCGTCGGCCACCGCCATCTCCTCACCTCCGTGTTCCGCGAGATCGAAGGGATCTTCCGCGGCCTCGGCTACTCACTCGCCACGGGCCCCGACGTCGAAGACGAGTGGCACAACTTCACCGCTCTCAACATGCCCGAGGGGCATCCGGCGCGCGACGAGTCCGACACGTTCTATCTCCGCGGCGGCACCGTTCTCCGCACGCACACGTCGCCGGTGCAGATCCGGACCATGGAGCGAAACAAGCCGCCCATCCGGATCATCTGCCCGGGGCGCTGCTACCGGAACGAGGCGATCGACGCCACGCACCACGTCGAGTTCCACCAGGTCGAGGGACTCTACGTGGACCGCGGCGTCTCCTTCGCCGATCTCAAGGGAACGCTGGATCATTTCCTGAAGGCCTTCTTCGGGAGGCGGACCGAGATCCGCTTCTGCCCCTCGTACTACCCGTTCGTCGAGCCGGGCGCGAGCGTGGACATCCGCTGCTTCTTCTGCGGCGGGAAGGGATGCGGCGTCTGCGGCCCGCTCTCGGGCGGCTGGCTCGAGGTGCTGGGCGCGGGGATGGTGCACCCGAACGCCTTCCGCGCGGTGGGCTACGACCCGGAGGAGTGGACGGGGTGGGCGTTCGGAGCGGGGATCGAGCGGCTCGTCATGCTCCGACACGGCGTGCCCGACGTGCGCCTCTTCCTCGAGAGCGACCTCCGCGTGCTGAGGCAGTTCTAGTGAAGGTGACCTGGAGCTGGCTGGGGGACTGGACCGGCCTGCCCGAATCGCCCGAGGCGCTGGCGCATCTTCTCGCGACGCGCGGCTTCCCCGTGCAGTCGCTCGAGGGCTCCGCGACGTTCGATCCGGAAATCGTGGTCGGCCGCGTTCTTGAGATTCAGCCACACCCCAACGCCGACCGCCTCCGCCTCTGCCGCGTGGACGTGGGCGGAAGCACGCGCTCCATCGTCTGCGGCGCGCCGAACGTCGCGGAGGGGCAGCGAGTCGCCGTGGCGCAGATCGGAAGCCGGCTGCCCGACGGGACCAAGCTCAAGAAGACGAAGATCCGCGGCGTGGAGTCCGAGGGGATGATCTGCTCGGAGCGCGAGCTGGGCCTCTCCCAGGAGTCGGACGGGATCTGGGTCCTGCCGGGCGAGCCGGCCGTGGGCGCGCGCCTGGCCGACGTGCTGGGCGGCGGGGACGCGGTGCTGGACGTGGAGATTACGTCGAACCGCACCGACTGCATGGCGGTGCGCGGCCTGGCGCGCGAGATCGCGGCCACGCGCGGTGAGAAGCTGAAACCGCCTCCGCCCCTCAAAGCCCAGGGCAAGGGAACGCTCCCCAAGGTCTCCATCGAGAACCCGGCCGACTGCCCGCGCTACATGGCGCGCGTGGTCACCGGCTTGAAGATCGGCCCCTCCCCCGAGTGGCTCCGCCGGCGGCTGGAGGCGACTGGATTCCGGAGCATCAGCAACGTGGTGGACGTCACCAATTACGTGCTCCGCGAGTACGGCCAGCCGATCCACGCCTTCGACCTGGCGAAAGTCGGCGGGAACGAGATCCGCGTGCGCCGCGCCCTCAAGGGGGAATCGCTCACGCTGCTCGACGGTCGGAAGGTCGACCTCGGCCCGCACGTGCAGGTGATCGCCGACTCGTCGAAACCCACGGCCCTCGCCGGCATCATGGGCGGGCTCGAGTCGGGAGTGGGTCCCGCCACCACCGCGGTGATCCTCGAGTCGGCCCAGTTCGATCCCAAGGTCACACGCGAGGCGGCGCGCTCGCTCGGCGTGGAGACCGACGCTTCGATCCGCTTCGGCCAAGGGGTGGATCCGGACGGTGTGGCGCGCGCGCTGGACGCGACGGCGCGACTCCTGGCCGAGGTGGCCGGCGGCACCGTGGTGGAGGGCGGCGTCGACCTCTGGCCCGGGCGCACGGAGCCGCGCCCCATCCCGCTCCGCCTGTCGCGCACGCGCCGCCTCCTCGGCATCGACGTGACGCCCGAGCAAGCCGTGCGCGCGCTCGCGTCGCTCGAGATCGTTCCCAAGGGGGACTGGGCGCGGAAGGGCGACGACATGGTCGGGGCCTTCCTCGCGCCTCGGTTCCGGCGGGATCTCGAGATCGAAGAGGATCTGATCGAGGAAGTGGCGCGCGGCATCGGCTACGACGCAATCCCCGCCGCGATCGGGAACGCTTCGATCTCCACGATTCCCGAGCCCCCGGAGATCGCCTTCGGGGCGGCGCTGGTGGACCGCGCCGTGGGGCTCGGGTTCGACGAGGTGATCGGACCCGCGCTGGTGGGGACCATTCCCCAGGAGGCGCGCGATGGAGTCTCGGACGGCGAGATCTGGGAGCTGGCCAATCCGAAGAGCCGCGAGCTGAAACACCTCCGCGCCAGCCTTCTCCCCGGGCTCCTCGCGATCGCGGCGCGGAATATGCGCCACGGCGTGGGCGACGTGCGGATCGTGGAAGTGGGAAAGGTATTCCGGGCGACTCCGCCGCCGCTGGGCTCGGAGCGCATCGAAGCCGTATTCTTGATGTCGGGCGCACATGACGCGTGGGACCGCCCGGGCGCGGACTCGGACCGCTACTTGGAGCTTCGCGGATACGTTGAAGCTCTTTATGAAGCATTGGGAATTGACTCATGGCAGGTCGGCTCCTACCATGAACCGTGCTGGGCCCCTGGAACGGGAGCGACGTGGACCGGTTCCGCGGGCAGGCTCGGCCGGATGGGGGAAGTGGCCCCGTCCCTGGCGCGCCAGATGGGACTGGAACGGCCCGCGTGGGCCGCGATCGTCGATCTGGAGACCGCGCTCAAGGCCGCGCCTTCGGAGCGGCGGTACCGCGAGGTGCCGCGGTTCCCGGCGTCGAAGCGGGATCTCGCCGTCGTCGTGCGCCCCGGCCTGGGGCACGAGGATCTCGTGGCAGTGATTCGGGCGGCGGGAGGGAACCTGCTGCAGTCCATCCGGCTATTCGACGTCTACAAGTTCCGCGACGGGGAGCACGCCGGCCGGCAGAGCCTGGCCTACGCGCTCGAGTTCCGGTCGCCGGAGCGCACGTTGACCGACCGAGAGGTCGAGGAAGCGTTTGCGGCGATTGCCCGCGCCCTGGAGTCGAAGCTGGGCGCGACGATCCGCGGCGGCGCGGAGGTGAAGCGCGCGTGAGCTCGGTACTCGCTGAGCTGTCGGGGCTGGAAGAGCGGGTCCGCAAGGTCACCGATCTGCTGGACCGTCTGCGGGACGAGAATCGCGCCGTCGCCGGCGAGCGGGACGAGCTTCGGGCGAAGATGCGCGTGCTCGAAGCCGCGGCGGGCAAGCAGGCCGCCGCCGATTGGAAGACCCGCGTGAAGGCGCTCGAGGAGGAGCGGGCCACTCTGATGGAAGAGCGGCGTGCGCTCGCGCGGCGCCTGGAGGAGATGCTGGCGAAGCTGGCGGTTCTCGAGAAGGCCGTGCACGCCTGAACGAAAGGACTGCGGTGGGATCGGATCAGGATACGCTCAGCGTCACGATCTTGGGCAGCGAGTACAAGATCAAGGGCGCCGACCCGGACTACATCAAAAACGTCGCGGCGTACGTCGACGCGAAGATGCGCGAGCTGGAACGGCGGCTCGCGACGGGCACGCCCACCCGGATCGCCATCCTTGCTTCGTTGAACATCGCGGACGAGCTGTTCCGGGAGCGCGCGGAGCGCGACCGGCTCGACAAGGAGCTGGTGGACCGCGCGAAGACGCTGTCGCGCACCCTGGGAGAGTCTCTTCGCGATCGCTGAGTGTTTTTTGCGACTGAAAACCCTGCCATGCACGTGCGGTGCCAGGAATTTTTGAGCCACAACTCAAGACTTGGGAGTCTGGGTCTCCGGCGTAGTGAAGGTCCGCTTTTGGCGGATGACGTGATCCCGGGGGAAGGGCACCCACCTGGTCGCTTCAGGTTCAAAAGTCTCGCGCCCACGGCATCGGCGGGGCCTTTTTTATAGATGGAGGATCATTCCTCATGACGCTGTCCCCGCTGACGCTCGTCCTCGTTGCCCTGGGCTCGGGAATCGTCTGTTTCCTGCTCGGCTGGACCGCCCACCGGCGGATCGGCGAGGGGAAGGTGCTGCGCGCCGAAGATCTGGCGGGCAAGATCCTGCGCGAGGCCGAGCGCGAAGCCGAGAACCAGAAGAAGAGCGCCCTCCTCGAAGCCAAGGACGAGTGGTTCCGCGAGAAGTCGCGGCTGGACCGGGAGACCCAGGCCCAGCGGAACGAGATCCAGCGCGCGGAGCGGCGCCTTCAAGAGCTGGAGACCAACCTGAACCGCCGCGCCGAAGTCCTCGACAAGAAAGAGCGGGACCAGAAGCAGCTGGAGCGCAGCCAGACCATCAAGGCCGAGGCGCTCGAGCTTCGAGATAAGGAGCTGGAGCGCGTCCTGACCGAACAGAACTCGCGGCTCCAGCGGATCAGCGGCATGACCGCCGACGAGGCGAAGCAGATCCTGATCGGGAACATGGAGAACGAAGCGCGCGCCGAGGCCGGGAAGCTGTTGCAGGAGATCCGCGAGGAATCCACCCGGAACGCGGAGAAGGAAGCGCGCGAGATCGTCACGCTCGCGATCCAGCGCTGCGCGGCCGACCACTCCGCCGAGACGACGGTGTCGGTCGTGCATCTGCCCAGCGACGACATGAAGGGGCGGATCATCGGACGCGAGGGTCGGAATATCCGCGCGTTCGAGACGGCCACCGGCATCGACGTGATCATCGACGACACGCCCGAGGCGGTGATCCTCTCCGGCTTCGACCCGGTGCGGCGCGAGGTGGCCAAGCGCTCCCTGGAGCGGCTGATCACCGACGGCCGGATCCACCCCGCGCGCATTGAGGAGATCGTGGCGAAGGTGCAGAAGGAGGTCGAGGAGCAGATCCTCGAGCTGGGCGAGGCCGCGGTCCTCGAGGTGGGCGTGCACGGCATGCACCCCGAGATCGTGAAGCTCCTGGGCCGTCTCCAGTACCGCACCTCCTACGGGCAGAACATCCTCCAGCATTCCAAGGAGGTCGCCTGGATCTGCGGCATCATGGCGGGGCAGCTCGGCTTCGACACGCAGATCGCCAAGCGCGCGGGGCTGCTGCACGACCTGGGCAAGGCGGTGACGCACGAAGTGGAAGGGGCGCACGCGAAGATCTCCATGGACTTCTGCGCCCGCTACGGCGAGCCCCAGGAAGTGATCCGCGCGGTCGGCTACCACCACCACGACCCGACGGCGGAGAATCTGTACGCGGTGCTCGTCATGGCCGCGGACGCGGTCTCGGGGGCGCGCCCCGGCGCGCGCCGCGAGAGCATCGAGAACTACGTGAAGCGGCTGGAGGCGCTGGAGAAGATCGCCGACTCCTTCCCGGGAGTCGAGAAGTCCTACGCGATCCAGGCGGGCCGCGAGGTGCGGATCATGGTCGAGCCCAAGAACGTGGACGACGCGCGGGCCTCGCAGCTCGCGAGCGACGTCGCCCGCCGCGTGGAGCGGGAGCTCCAGTACCCGGGGCAGATCAAGGTCGTCGTCATCCGCGAGACCCGCGCCATGGAATACGCCAAGTAGGCGCCACTTCGTGAACATCCTCTTCGTCGCCGATATCTTCGGCTCTCCGGGACGCCGCGCGGTCCGCGACCTCCTTCCCGAGATCGTCGCCTCCATGGGCATCGACCTGGTCATCGCGAACGTGGAGAACGCGGCCGCGGGGTTCGGCGTGACCAAGGAGATCCTCGAGGAGGTCAAGGCGCTCGGCGTGGGGTGTATGACCAGCGGGAACCACATCTGGGACCGCCGCGAGGCGCTGGGCCTCCTCGACGAAGAGCCGCTCCTCCTCCGGCCGCACAACTACCCCTCCGGCGTCCCCGGGCGCGGGGTGATGGTGGCGCGGTCCAAGTCTGGAGCGAAGGTCGGCGTGATCAATCTCATGGGGCGCGTCTTCATGCGCGAGCTCCTCGACCCGTTCCGGGTCGCCGAGGAGGAAGCGGCCAAGCTGCGCGAGGAGACGCCGATCATCATCGTCGACTTCCACGCCGAGGCCACCGCCGAGAAGATTGCCCTGGGGTGGCACCTGGACGGAAAGATTTCGGCGTTGATCGGCACGCATACCCACGTGCAGACGGCGGACGAGCGGATCCTGCCCGGAGGCACCGGCTACCTCACCGACGCCGGCATGACGGGCCCGCACGACGGCGTGATCGGCGTGCGGAAGGACCAGGCCATCCGGAAATTCCTGACGCTCCTGCCCACACGCTTCGAGCCGGCCAGCGGAGACACGCGGCTCCACGGCGTCCATCTCGAGGTGGACGACACGACCGGACGCTGTCTCCACATCGCGCGGGTGGCCATGGCCCTCGCGCCGTCGGCGGGGGTTCCGGTCCCTTGACCACCGCGCCCGCGGCGACGCTTCTCATGGGCGGGCCGCTCGCGGCCGAGATCCGGGCGGACGTGAAGCGGCGGCTCGCCGCGCTCCGCGATCGCGGGATCACGGCCGGGCTCGCCATCGTGACGGTGGGCGAGCCTCCGGCGGGGAATCCCTACGTGCGCGCGAAGGTTCGCGCGGCCGAAGAGGCGGGCGCGCGCGCCACAGTCACGCGGCTGCCGGAAAACATCGGCGAGACCGCGCTCCGCGACGCCCTCCGAAAGATCGGAGACGATCCGGCGATTCACGGTCTGATCCTCCAGCTCCCGCTGCCGCGCCAGCTCCACGAAGAGCGCCACCTGGACGACGTGCCGCCCGAGAAGGACGTGGACGGAATTCATCCCTCGAACGTGGGCCGCTGGGTCAACGGCCTTTCCGCGCCGCGTCCCGCGACGCCGCTTGGCGTGCAGGAGCTTCTGCGCCGGCATCTGGGCGACCTCGCGGGGAAGCGCGCCGTGATCCTGGGACGAAGCCGCATCGTCGGGCGGCCGCTCTCGGTGCTCCTTTCTTCCAAGGAGCCCGGGATGAACGCCACGGTGACCCTCTGCCACTCCGAGACGCGGGACCTTCCGTCGATCACGCGCGAGGCGGAGATCCTCGTGGTGGCGATCGGAAAGCCCCGCTCGATCGGCGCGGCCCACGTGCGCCCCGGCACCGTGGTCATCGACGTGGGGATTCACCCGGTGGCGCAGCCGGCACCGGGCGCGCCGTCCTACGTGGGCGACGTGGACATCGAGGCGGTCCGGAACACGGTCTCCGCCATCACGCCGGTGCCGGGGGGTGTCGGCCCGCTCACGGTGGCGATGCTCCTTCGGAATCTGGCCGACCGGGCCGAAGCGTCCGCGTCATGAGCGCGCGCCGCGTTGGTCTTAGCGCTCCGCGCGCTATGGATCCCTTCGTCCCGCGCGAGGGGGAGCCCCACATCTACTCGGTGGGGGAGCTCATCTCCGAGCTGGGCGAGCTTCTCTCCGGCGAGTTCCCCGCGGTGGTCGTGCAGGGGGAGATCACCGACTTCCGGCGCTCGCCCGGCGGACACATCTACTTCCGGCTGAAAGACGCCAAGGCGCAGCTCCAGGTGGTCTTCTTCGCCAGCAAGGTCAGCCGATCGCGCGTGGAGCTTCAGAACGGGATCCACGTGCAGGTGGAAGGGCCCATCTCGGTCTACGCCGCGCGCGGCGACATGCAGCTCACCGCGGAGCGGATCCAGCCGGTCGGACTGGGCGCGCTCCAGGCGCAGTTCGAGGCGCTGAAGAAGAAGCTCCACGCGGAGGGTCTCTTCGCCGAGGAGCGGAAGCGGGAGCTTCCGGCCTATCCGACCCGAATCGCCATCGTCACCTCCTTCACCGGCGCCGCGATCCAGGACATGATCCGGATCCTCCGGCAGCGCGCCGCCTACGCCCGGATCACGGTGGCTCCCGTGCGCGTGCAGGGGGTCGGCGCGGCGCAGGAGATCGCGGCGGCGATCGCGCTCGTGAACGAATGGGGGGAAGCGGACGTGCTCATCGTGGGACGCGGCGGCGGCTCGCTGGAGGACCTCTGGGCCTTCAACGAAGAGATCGTCGTCCGCGCGATCGTCGCGTCGCGCATCCCGGTCGTCTCCGCGGTGGGGCACGAGGTGGACTTCACGCTGGCCGACCTGGCCGCCGATGTGCGCGCCGCGACGCCGACCCACGCGGCGCAGCAGGTGGTCGCGCACAAGGACGAGACCTGCCGCCGCCTTCTGGACATGACGAAGCACGCGCGGGATCGCCTCCTCCGCGAGATCCAGCGCGATCGCAGGCATCTCCAGGGTTTCATGAGCCATCACGCCCTCCGGAAGCCGCACGGCATGGTCAGCGACGGGATCCAGTCCCTCGACCACATGCGGGAGCGCCTGGTGGGCGCGCTGGAGAATTGGGCCGTTCACCGTCGGCGCGGGCTCCAGGGCGCGGACGCCACGCTTCGCGCCCACGCTCCGGCGCGCATCGTCGAGCGGATGCGGGAGCGGCTGCTCGGGCTGTCGCATCGTGCGGCGGGCTCGGCGTGGGGCGCGGTGGCGCGCTGCCGCGCCGAGGTCGCCGGCGGCGAGCGACTCTTGGAGTCGTACGACTACCGGGGCGTGCTCCGGCGAGGCTATGCGCTGGTCTGGTCCGAAGGCGGGGAGCGGCTGATCAATCGGGCCGCGGAGCTTCGTCCGGGAACGCCGGTTCACGTTCAGTTTCAGGATGGCCGCGCTGACGCGCAGGTGACGCGCGTGGAGCCGGCGTCTTCGGGGGAGGAGGAGACACGATGACACGAAAGGAAGGCCCCGCGCCCTCTTCCAAGGACGGCGCGGACTCGCCGTCGTTCGAGGCGATGATGGAGCGGCTGCAGGCGCTGGTGGGCACGCTGGAGCAGGGCAACATGACCCTGGAGGAGTCGATCAAGTCCTTCGAGGAGGGAGTGGCGCTGGTCAAGCGCTGCACCGAGGTCCTCGATCAGGCGGAGCGCCGCATCCAGAAGCTGACCCGTGATGCCGAGGGGAAGCCGTCGGCGGTGCCGGTGGAGGGAGACGACGAGGCGGATGAAGGGCGGAGCGGCGAGCTCCCGTTTTGAGGGGTATCTCGAGCGCGCGCGGCGACGGGTCGACCGCGAGCTCGATCGCCTCTTGCCGCGGGCCACGAAGGAGCCGCGCCGCCTTCACGCGGCCATCCGCTACAGCGTCTTCGCCGGCGGTAAGCGCCTCCGTCCCGCGCTCTGCCTTCTCGCGTGCGAGTCGGTCTCCGGGGCGTGCGCCCAGGCGCTCCCCGCGGCCGCCGCGCTGGAGATGATTCACACTTTTAGCCTGATCCACGACGACCTTCCGGGAATGGACGACGACGACTGGCGCCGCGGGCGCCCGACCAATCACAAGGTCTTCGGGGAAGGGATGGCGATCCTCGCGGGCGACGCGCTTCTTTCCCTCGCGTTCGAAACGCTCGCCACTCGCCCGACGGGGAAGGCGCGCGATCCACGCGCGCTCCTCCGCACCGTCTGCGTCGCGACGGGCCCGGAGGGGATGATCGGAGGGCAGGCGCTGGACCTCCTCTACGAGAAGAAGCGGGTGTCGCTACCGCGCGTGCTCGCCATGCACCGCCGGAAGACGGGAATGCTGATCCGGGGGTCCCTCCTGGCGGGAGCCCAGGTCGCGGGCGCCGACGCCCCGCTCCTCCGCCGCTTCGCGGCCTACGGAGACCGGATTGGCGTCGTCTTTCAGATCGTGGACGACCTCCTGAACGAGCGCTCCACCCGAAAGGCCGTGGGGAAGAGCGTCCGCTCCGACCGCGCGCGGGGGAAGGCAACCGCGGTCGCAGCCGGAGGCGCCGAGCGCGCCGAGCGGGAGGTGGAGCGCCTCCTGGACCAGGCGGCCCGCATCGCCCCCGGCCTGGGGCGCCGCGCCGCGGAGTTCACGTCCCTCACGGCCTTCCTCCGCCACCGGAGCCGGTAGCGATGGGATTTTCGTCCAGCCCGCTGGTCCACGCGCTCCTCTGCGGCTTCCTTGTTCAGATCAGCAAGGTGTTGACCTTCCTCCTCACAGAGCGGAAAATCAACTTTCGGCGGTTCGTGGAAACCGGCGGCATGCCCAGCAGCCACGCGGCCTCGGTCATGGCCTTGTCCACTTGCGTGGGGCTGCGCGAGGGCTTCGGGTCGACTCTCTTCGGCGTCGTGCTCTACTTCAGCCTCATCGTGATGTACGACGCCGCGGGGCTTCGGCGCGCGGCCGGCCGCCAGGCCACACTGCTGAACCGGATCCTGCACGAGCACCTGCAGCTTTCGGGACCGCCCGCGGAGCGACTGCGCGAGATTCTGGGACACACGCCGATCGAAGTATTGGTGGGCGCCATGATCGGCGTCCTGTTCTCATTCGCCATCTATCGCCCGCCGGGGGTACCGTGAGCACCGATTATCTTTCGGGCATCGTCTCGACCCAGGACTTGAAGCGCCTTCCCGTCGAAGCGCTCCCCGAGCTGGCCGCCGAGATCCGCGAGCGCATCATCGAAGTCGTCTCCAAGACGGGCGGCCACCTGGCGCCCAGTCTCGGCACGGTCGAGTTGACGATCGCCCTCCACTACGTCTTCAACACCCCCGCCGACGTGCTGATCTGGGACGTGGGGCACCAGGCCTACGGCCACAAGATCCTGACCGGCCGGAACGCGCGATTCGACACCATCCGCCGCGAGGGGGGACTGTCCGGCTTCCCGCGGCGGGCCGAGAGCGCGTACGACCCCTTCGGCACCGCGCACGCCTCCACCTCCATCTCCGCGGCCCTCGGCTTCGCCTGCGCGCGCGATCTCGCGGGCGCGACGCACCGCGTCGTCGCGGTGGTCGGAGACGGAGCGTTGACGGGCGGCCTCGCCTACGAAGGGATGAACCAGGCGGGCGCGACCGGCACCGATCTCCTCGTGGTCCTGAACGACAACTCCATGTCCATCTCGCCGAACGTGGGAGCGATCTCGCAGTACCTGACGCGTCTCACCTCCGGCCCCATCTTCCGCCGGCTCGAAGGCGACCTCTGGGACCTCCTGGGCAAGCTCCCGGCCGGGGGGACGGCGCGCAAGCTGGCGAGCCGGATCAAGGAGAGCATGAAGAACCTGGTCGTCCCGAACGTGCTCTTCGAGGAGCTGGGCTTCAAGTACTTCGGCCCGATCGACGGCCACGACCTGACCACGCTCCTCGAGGTGCTGAACCAGGTGAAGGAGTTCAAGGGGCCGGTGCTGCTCCACACGCTGACGCGGAAGGGAAAGGGATACGGCCCGGCCGAGGAGGATTCGCGGAAGTTCCACGGCGTCTCCTCGTTCGACAAGCTGACCGGCGGCGCGAGCGCTCCGCCCGCTCCGGCGGCTCCGGCCGCGAAGAGGGCCCCCGCCTACACCGAGGTGTACGGGCAGACGCTGTTGGAGCTGGCGCGGCGCGACCCCAAGCTGGTCGCGATCACCGCGGCCATGACCGACGGCACCGGCCTGGCCAAGTTCGCGACCACGTTCCCCGAGCGATTCCACGACGTGGGGATCGCCGAGCAGCACGCGACCTGCTTCGGCGCGGGAATGGCCGCGGCGGGGCTTCGCCCCTTCGTGACCATCTACTCGACGTTCCTCCAGCGAGCCTACGACCAGATCGTCCACGACGTGGCGGTGCAGGGACTCCCCGTGCGCTTCGCGCTCGACCGCGCGGGGCTGGTGGGCGAGGACGGCGCCACCCACCACGGCCTCTTCGACGTGGCCTATCTGCGCTGCCTCCCCGGATTCGTGCTCATGGCGCCCAAGGACGAAAATGAGCTCCGGCGGATGCTCGCGACCATGGCGGCGCACGACGCCGGCCCGATCGCGGTACGCTACCCGCGGGGCGCCGGGCTCGGCGTGCCGCTCGACGCGGATGCGGAGCCGCTCCCGATCGGGCAGGCCGAGCTTCTCCGCGGCGGCGGCGACGTGGTGCTCGCGGCCTACGGCACCATGGTGCCCGTCGCGATGAAGACGGCCGCGCTCCTGTCGGAGGCGGGCGTGGACGCGGCGGTGGTGAACGCGCGCTTCGCGAAGCCGCTCGACGAGCGGCTCCTCCTCGAGTGGGCCCGGCGCGTGCCGCGCGTGGTGACGCTGGAGGAGGGCGCCATCCCCGGCGGATTCGGAGCCGCGGTGCTCGAGCTCTTCTCGCGCCACCCGGTGCCCGGTCTCCGCGCGCGCTCGTTCGGCGTGCCCGACCGCTTCTTCGACCACGGCTCGCGCGAGTCGCTCCTCCGCGCGGCCGGGCTTCACCCCGACCTGCTCGTCCCCGAGATCCTCCGCTGGGTGAAGGACGAGACGTGGCCCACCCTGGAACCGCTCGCTCCCGCAGCCCCCATCGCCTCGCACGCATGATCCGTCCGCCCCGCCACCTGGGGATCGTCGGCAATCGAGGCAAGGAAGGCGTGCGCGCGCTGCTTCCCCCGCTCGTCCGCTGGGTGCGGTCGCAGGGCCGCCGCGTCACGCTGGAGCGCAGCCTGGCGCGCGGGATCCGCGGCGTGGGCGCGGGCGTCTCCCTCGAATCGCTCGTGCGGCGCGCGGACGCCCTCCTCGTGCTCGGGGGGGACGGCACCATGCTCAGCGCCGCGCGCGCGGCCTCGGAGGCGGGTGTCCCCATTCTCGGCGTGAACCTGGGCGGGCTCGGCTTTCTCACCGAGACGGCCCAGGAATCGCTCTACCCGGCGCTCGCTCGACTCTTCAAGGGCAAGGTGGAGCTGGAGCGCCGCATGATGGTCGAGGCGACCGTGCGCACCGCCGGGTCGAAGCGGGTCTGGACCGAGATCGGCCTGAACGACGCGGTCATCCATCCCTCCGAGCGCTCGCGCGTGATCGCGATGGACCTGCGGATCGGCACGAAGGAGATCGGCACGCTGGTGGGGGACGGCCTGATCGTGGCGAGCCCCACGGGATCCACCGCGTACTCCCTCTCGGCCGGGGGTCCCATCGTCCGGCCCACGGCCGAGGGGCTCCTGGCCACACCCATCTGTCCGCACACGGTCACGTGGCGCCCGCTCCTACTCGGTGCGGATGAGACCATCCGCCTGAGGCTCCGGCCGGGCCACCCGCGTGCCAGCCTCACGATCGACGGCCAGGTGGCCCGAAAGCTCACCCCGGAAGATGAGATCACCATCCGCCGCGCCCGCCGGCGGGCCTCCCTGATCGTGATGGAGCGCGACTCCTTCTACGAAACGCTCCGCACCAAGCTCGCCTGGGCCACGTCGCCTCGGGGGCGGGTCCCGGACCAGTAGCGCGTGCTCGTCTGGCTCTCCATCCAGGGGCTCGCGCTGGTGGATTCGATCGAGCTCGAGTTCGCGCCCGGGCTGAACGTGCTTACGGGGGAGACCGGCGCCGGGAAGTCGCTCATTCTCGGATCGGTCGGGCTCCTCCTGGGGGAGCGCGCGGACGGCACCTGGCTTCGGCAGGGAGCGGCGCGCGGATTCGTCGAGGGGACGTTCGACCTCTCGGCCCGGCCCGACCTCCTCGCGGCGATGCGCGCCCTCGAGATCGAGCCGGAGGAAGAGCGCGTGGTGCTCCGCAGGGAGATCGCGGCCGACGGGCGGAGCCGCGCCCTCGTCAACGGGCGCACGGTGCTGCTGACGCAGCTCCGCGCGGCAGGCGACCTCCTCGTGGATCTCCACGGCCAGCACGAGCACCAGCAGCTCCTCCACGCCGACCGGCAGACCGACTTCTTCGATACCTGGGCCGGCACGCTGGAGGATCGGCGCGCGCTCGCGGCCGAGCGGGCGGTGCTCCTCGAGGACCGGCGCCGCGTCCAGGCGGCGCGCGCGGTCCTGGAGCGGGACCGCGCTGAAGAAGAGAATCTCCGCGCCGACCTCGCGGATCTGGAGGCGGCGGCGCTGGAGCCCGGCGAGGAGGAGGCGCTCCTGCGCGACCGCGAGCGGCTCGCCCACCGGGAGCGCCTGGCCGTGGGGCTCGGGGACTCGCTCGCGGCGATCGCCGACGAGGATCAGGGAGCGGAACCGCGCTTCCGGCGCGCCGTGAAGGCGCTCCGGGCCGCGGCCGCGTTGGACCCGGGGCTCTCGGCTCTGGCCGCCGACGCGGAGAGCGCCGCCCAGACCCTGGCCTCGCTCGCCGCGCGGATCGAAGAGGAGCGCGACGGACTCTTCGAGGAGCCTCTCGACCTGGACGGTCTGGAGGAGCGGCTCGCCCGCATCCACCGGCTGAAGCGGAAGCACGCGGCCGACGTCGCGGGCCTCGCCGCGCTCCGCCTCGCGCTCCGCGAGCGGGTAAGCTCCCTCGATCCCGGCGGCGCGGACGTGGAGAAGCAGACGCGGGCACTCGCGGAGAGGACCGCCGCCTACGACCGGCGCCTCGACCGGCTCACGGCCGCGCGCGGCGCCCGGCTTGCTCCCTTCTCGAGCGCGGTGGGCGACCTTCTAGGGCGGCTCGGATTCGGAAAGGCGTGCCTCCGGGCCGTGGGGGCCGTGCCCGTGCCGCCCGGCCGCGATCGTCCCGCGATTGACCCTGCTCCGATCCCCGCCCTAGAATTCGAATTCCAGCCGAACCCCGGCGAACCTCCGCGTCCACTCCGGCGAATCGCCTCGGGAGGGGAGCTCTCCCGAGTCATGCTCGCGGTCAAGTCGCTCATGGCCGAGAAGGATCAGGTATCCGTGCTCGTCTTCGACGAGGTGGACCAGGGGATCGGCGGCGCGGTAGGCGAGGAAGTGGGGCGCCTCTTGAGCGCGCTCGGCGCGCGGCGGCAGGTGCTCTGCATCACGCACCTCCCGCTCATCGCCGCCCACGCCGGCCGGCAGTTCCAGGTGACGAAGTCGACGGAAAAGGGAAGGACGGCGACGTCGGTGCATCCGCTCGAGGAGGAGGACCGCGTGGAGGAGATCGCCAGGCTCCTGGCCGGGGCGCGCGTCAGCGACACGACGCGCCTCCAGGCGCGGGAGCTGATGCAGGCGGCGGCCGACTCTCCGCGCGGCTCAAAGCGCGCGTCCGTGACGCGCGCCACATCCGACGCGGCACCCGCGCGCCGGGCGGCCCGGGGGAAGCGATGATCACGCCAAGCCTCGAAGAGTACCGCTCCCTCGCCCGCGAGTACAATCTGGTGCCGGTGGTCCGCGAGGTGCTGGCCGACTTCGACACGCCCGTCTCGGCCTTCGCCAAGCTGGACCGCGGCGACGCGGCGTTTCTCCTCGAGAGCCTCGAAGGAGGAGAGACCTGGGGACGCTACTCCATCCTGGGCTTCCGCCCTTCGGTCGAGTTCCGCTCGAAGGGCCCCGTCGTGGAGATTCGGCGCGGCGAGCGGACCGAGCGGACCGAAGCCAAGGATCCGCTCGAGTCCTTGCGCGCGCTCCTGGCGCAGGTCAAGGCGGCGCCCGTCCCGAACCTGCCTCCCTTCAGCGGCGGGGCGGTCGGGCTCGTCGGGTACGACTACGCCCGCTTCTTGGAGAAGCTTCCTTCGCGCGCGACCGATGACCTGAAGCAGCCCGATCTCCACTTCGTCTTCCCGGATCTGGTCCTGGCCTTCGACAATTTCCGGCACCGGCTCCAGCTCGTCGCGAACTCGCGTCCCGGCTCGGACCCCGACCGCGCCTACCGCGACGCGGTCACGGCCATCGACGAGATGCTGCGCCGGCTGGGTCAGCCGCCCGCGCTGCCCGATCGGAGCCCTCACTCCAACGGCCACATCGCCTTCACGAGCAATCTCGGCCAGGAGGGATACGTCCGGGCGGTCGAGACCGCAAAGGAGCACATTCGCGCGGGCGACATCGTGCAGGTGGTGCTCGCGCACCGGCTGGAAGCGGTCGCGGCGGTCAGCCCCTTCGACGTCTACCGCGCGCTCCGCATCCTGAACCCGTCGCCCTACATGTACTATCTCCGCTATCCGGAGCGATCGGTGGCGGGCTCGTCTCCCGAGATCCTCGTGCGGACCAGCGGCCGCCGCATCGCCCTCCGCCCCATCGCGGGCACGCGGCGCCGCGGTGCCACGCGCGACGAAGACGCCGCGCTCGAGCGGGAGCTTCTTGCCAGCGACAAGGACAAGGCCGAGCACGTGATGCTGGTGGATCTGGGCCGGAACGACGTGGGGCGCGTGGCGGAGATCGGAAGCGTCCACGCGACCGAATTCATGGGTGTCGAGCGCTACTCGCACGTGATGCACCTTGTGAGCCACGTCGAGGGGACGCTGCGCGAAGGACTGTCCGCCTTCGACGTGCTGCGGGCGTGCTTTCCCGCGGGCACCGTGAGCGGGGCGCCCAAGAAGCGCGCGATGGAGATCATCGAGTCGCTCGAGCCGTCCCGCCGCGGAGCCTACGCCGGCGCCATGGGCTACTTCGACTTCCACGGGAACGCCGACTTCTGCATCACGATCCGCACCGCCACCTTCGAGGGAGGCCGCGTGCACCTGGGCGTGGGCGCGGGGATCGTCGCGGATTCCGATCCCGACGAGGAATGGACCGAAACGCGCAACAAGGGGCGGGCCGTGGAAGAAGCCGTGCGGCTCGCGGCCGGAGGGCTGGACGCGTGATCCTCATGATCGACAACTACGACTCGTTCACCTGGAACCTCGTCCAGTACCTGGGCGAGCTGGGGGACGTGCCGCGCGTGGTCCGGAACGACGAAATCACGGTGAAGGAGGCGCTCGCGCTGAAGCCGGACGCCATCGTGATCTCACCGGGGCCGGGACGCCCCGACGACGCGGGAATCTCGAAAGCCCTGATCGAGAAGGCCTCGGGGACGATCCCGATTCTGGGCGTCTGCCTGGGGCACCAGTGCATCGGTGAGGTCTTCGGCGGACGCGTGGTGCGGGCCGAGCGGCTGGTCCACGGCAAGACGTCGGCCGTGATCCACAACGGGCGCGGCATCTTCCTCGACGTGGACAATCCGTTCCAGGCGACGCGCTACCACTCGTTGATCGTGGCGCGCGACGGGCTGCCAGCCGCGATCTCCGTCGTCGCGTGGACTCCCGAGAACGAGATCATGGCGGTGCGCCACCAGTCGCACGAGACGTGGGGCGTGCAGTTCCATCCCGAGTCAATACTCACGACGCACGGGAAGGAGATCCTCAAGAATTTCCTGCGACTCCTCCCCGGCCGCGTCGCCCCGGTCGCGGGGAGCCTCGGGACGCACGGGACCCCGGTTCGATGATCCGGGAGCTCCTCCCGCGGCTTCTCGCGGGAGAGACGCTCACCCGCGGCGAGGCTGCGGCCGCGGTCCGCTCTATCGTCCGGGGCGAAGTCGAGGACATCCTGGTTGCTTCTTTCCTCACGCTGCTCGCGCAGCGCGGTGAGAGCGAGGCGGAGCTCTTGGGCGGGGCCGAGGCCCTGCGCGCCGAGGCCGTGCCGTTTCCCGCGCCTGGGGGCCCCCTGTTCGACACCTGCGGCACGGGCGGCGACTCGTCGGGGACCTTCAACGTTTCCACCACCGCGGCCTTCGTCGTGGCCGGTGCCGGCGTGCGCGTGGCGAAGCACGGGAACCGCTCGGTATCGAGCGCGTGCGGGAGCGCGGACGTCCTCGAGTCCCTGGGCGCGCGAATCGAGCTGGGACCGGCCGGTGCCGCGAGCGTGCTGGGGGAAACCGGGTTCACGTTCCTCTACGCGCGCCGCTTCCACCCCGCAATGCGCCGCGTGGCCGGCGTGCGGCAGACCCTGGGCTTCCGGACGCTCTTCAACTGGCTCGGTCCGCTGGCCAATCCCGCGCGCGCCTCGCATCAACTCGTGGGTGTGCCGGACCCCGCCCGGGTGGAGCCGGTGGCGCGCGTCCTCGGCGGGCTCGGCGTGGTGCGCGCGCTGGTGGTGCACGGGTCAGGCGGCCTGGACGAGCTGGGCTTGAACGGCGGGAACGTCGCGGCCGAAACGGGACGCACCGACACCGGGGCGCCGACCGCAGTGCCGCGCGTGATCGATGCCGGGCGGCTGGGATTCAAGCCGGCTGGAGCCGAGGCGCTCCAGGGCGGAGACGTTGCGCGCAATGCGGCGATTCTCGCGGAGGTGCTCGCGGGCGAGCCGGGACCCCGGCGCGACGCCGTGCTCCTGAACAGCGCCGCCGCGCTCTGGATCGCGGGAAAGGCGGCAACACTCGAGGAGGGGGCCGCGCTTGCCGCGGAGTCGATCGACAGCGGGGCGGCCCGCCGCGTGCTCCAGCGCTATGTCGAGGCATCGAACCGGGTGGGGGACGAATGAGCGATTTCCTGAACAACATCGTCCGCGACCGGCTCGCGCGCGTGCGGCAGGACGCGGACTCGGGGGCGCCCACGCCGTCCCTTCGCGGCGACGCCGAGGCGCGGCGCGGCGACCGGCGCCCCTTCGAGCCGGCGCTCCGGCGCGAGGCGGGGGCTCCGCTCCGCGTGATCGCCGAAGTGAAACAGGCCTCTCCCTCCGCCGGAACGCTCCAGACGTTCTACGACCCCGTCGCCATCGCGCAGGAGTACGCGCGGCTCGGCGCCTCGGCGATCTCGGTGCTGACCGAGCCGACCTACTTCCTGGGCTCCATCGACCACCTGGGCCGCGTGCGCGACGCAGTGTCTCTGCCAGCCCTACTCAAGGACTTCGTCGTACACGAGCGGCAGATCTTCGAGGCGGGCGCGCGGGGCGCCGACGCGGTGCTCCTCGTGGTGGCGGCGCTCGACCGGAAGCAGCTCCGGGACTTCGCAGCGCTCATCGTGGACCTCGGGAT
>JBKJXM010000149.1:0-4017 GCA_046716305.1 Candidatus Eiseniibacteriota bacterium | reverse complement strand
CACGTTCGGGCGACTCTTCTCCAGCTCCATCACGCCCTTCGGACCATGAACGAGACCTTCGAGACCCACGACCACGACGTGCTCGTGATCGGCGCCGGCGGCGCGGGGCTGCGCGCGGCGATCGAGGCGTCGGCCGCCGGCGTGTCGGTGGCCGTGCTCTCCAAGTCGCTGCTCGGAAAGGCGCACACCGTGATGGCCGAGGGAGGCGTCGCGGCGGCCCTGGGCAACGTGGACGACCGCGACAGTTGGCGCGTCCACTTCGCCGACACCATGCGCCGCGGGCAGTACCTGAACAACTGGCGCATGGCCGAGCTGCACGCGAAGGAGTCCCCCGACCGCGTCCGCGAGCTGGAGGCGTGGGGCGCGCTGTTCGACCGCACTCCGGACGGCCGGATCTTGCAGCGGAACTTCGGAGGCCACCGCTATCCGCGACTGGCGCACGTGGGCGACCGGACCGGCCTCGAGATGATCCGTACGCTTCAAGACCACGGGATCCACAAGGGAATCGTCTTCCACATGGAGCACACGGCGCTCACGCTGTTGAAAGACGGCGATCGGCTGGCCGGCGTGCTCGCCTACGAGCGCGAGCGCGGGCGCTTCAAGGTCTACCGGGCAAAGGCCGTCGTTCTGGCCACCGGCGGGATCGGGCGCGCCTACCGCATCAGCAGCAACAGCTGGGAGTACACCGGCGACGGAATCGCCCTCGCCTACGAAGCCGGAGCCGATCTCATCGACATGGAGTTCGTCCAGTTCCATCCCACGGGGATGGTCTGGCCGCCCAGCGTCCGCGGCATCCTGGTCACGGAGGGAGTGCGCGGCGAGGGGGGCGTGCTGCGGAACAAGGAAGGGCGCCGGTTCATGTTCGACGACATCCCGGCCAACTACAAGAACCAGACCGCGGACAGCGAGGACGAAGGGTGGCGGTACACGCAGGGCGACAAGAACGCCCGGCGCCCGCCGGAGCTTCTGACCCGCGACCACGTGGCGCGCTGCATCATGCGCGAAGTCCGGGAAGGGCGCGGGAGCCCGCACGGCGGCGTCTTCCTCGACATCGCGTGGATCAAGGAGCGCCTGCCCAAAGCTCCCGACCACATCCGGAAGAAGCTCCCCGGCATGTATCACCAGTTCAAGGAGCTCGCCAACCTCGACATCACCGAGGAGCCGATGGAAGTGGGTCCGACCACCCACTACATGATGGGCGGCGTGCGGGTCGAGGCGGACTCGCAGATGTCCACCCTCCCCGGGCTGTTCGCCGCGGGCGAGTGCGCGGCGGGGCTCCACGGGGCGAACCGTCTCGGCGGCAATTCCCTCTCCGATCTCCTGGTGTTCGGGAAGCGCGCGGGCGAGTTCGCCGCGAAGTATGCGCGCGAGCGCGGCGCCGGCGCGGTAAACGACGCGGCCGTGGAAGACGCGGCGCGCCGGGCCCTGGAGCCGTTCGACCGGAAGCCGTCGCCCGAGAATTCCCCGTATCAGATCCAGGCCGAGCTTCAAGAGTGCATGCAGGAGCGCGTGGGGATCGTTCGGCGCGAGGAGGACATGGTCCAGGCGCTCGGTGTCATCGCCGGGCTGGAAGCGCGCGCCGCTCAGACCGCCGTCGTGGGAAGCCGCGAATACAACCCCGGGTGGCACACCGCGCTCGATCTGAAGAGCCTCCTCACGGTCTCGCGCGCCGTCACGATGGCCGCAATCCGCCGCAAGGAAAGCCGCGGAGCGCATTTCAGGGACGACTTCCCTGCCCAGGATCCGGCGGCGGGCAAGGTGACGCTCGCGGTGCGGCGCGGTCCGGACGGAGCGATGCGGATCGAGGAGGAGCCTCTCCGTGAGATCCCGCCCGAGCTCAAGGCCATCATCGAGGAGATGAAATGAGCGAGCAGGCGACATTCCGGATCTGGCGAGGCAACGCGGCCCAGGGCGCGTTCACCGAATTCAAGACGCCCGTCACCGAGGGGATGGTGGTTCTCGACGCCGTCCTGGACGTCCAGGCCAAGCACGCGAACGACCTCGCGGTCCGGTGGAACTGCAAGGCCGGGCGTTGCGGGAGCTGCTCGGCCGAGATCAACGGGATGCCCAAGCTGATGTGCATGACGCGCATGGACACGCTGCCCCTCGACAAGCCCGTCCAGGTGGAGCCCGTGCGCACCTTCCCGCACGTGAAGGACCTGGTCACCGACGTGTCGTGGAACTACGAGGCGAAGAAGAGAGTGAAGCCGTTCAAGCCCCGGAAGCCCGACGCGCCCGACGGCACCTGGCGCATGGATCAGCGCGACGTGGACCGCGCCATGGAGTTCCGGAAGTGCATCGAGTGCTTCCTCTGCCAGGACGTCTGCCACGTGCTGCGGGACCACAAGAAGTTCGAGGGATTCATCGGCCCACGCGTCTTGATCCACTCCGCGGCGCTCGAGATGCACCCGCTGGACGTCGAGGACCGCCGCGAGGAGCTGCGCCGGGAGCAGGGCATCGGCTACTGCAACATCACCAAGTGCTGCACCCGCGTCTGCCCCGAGCACATCAAGATCACGGACAACGCGATCATCCCGCTGAAGGAGCGCGTCGTGGACGCGGCCTACGATCCCCTGACGGTGGCGGTGCGGTGGGTTGGGGAACGATTCCGCCGAGCGCCTGGCTCGTCGCGACAGGTCTCCCGCACCGAGCCCTAGCCGTGGCCGACGACAGAGAATCCGCAGGGGATCCGCTTCCCGAATCCTCCGAAGTGATCGAAGTCCACGTCGGTGAGTTGATGGAGATCTTCAACGCCATCGACCCTTCCCCGTTTGGCGAGCGCGACCTGGATCCCAAGGCCGAGGAGTTCATCGTCGACTGGGCCAGCAGCGTCCCTCGAGACAAGCCGCTCGCGCTCCTCGTTCACCTGGACCGGCCGGCCGGCCTCTCCGACGAAGCGGCGGCCCTTCGTGACGCGATCCATAAGTACTTCAGCCGTCGAGCGGAGAGCTCGCGACATCGACTCCGCCAGCTCTTCCGCGTCGGCCGCACGAGCCTGGCGATCGGAATTCTGTTCCTGGCTGCGACGGTGCTGGTGGGTGGGTGGATCGAGGCTGCTCTTGTTGGGCGGCGTCTGGGCGTAATTCTGAGAGAGAGTTTCCTCATCGGCGGCTGGGTCGCCATGTGGCGGCCGCTCGAGATTTTCCTCTACGACTGGTGGCCGATCCTCGACGAAGCCCGTCTCTACGATCGATTAAGCGTGATGCCGGTTCGCATTCGATACACGCAGGACGCAAGCGCCGACGCCTGGCGCCGGGATTGGCCGGCCGCGACACCTCAGCCTCAGCGCGGCTGATTCACCAGCCCGGCCTCGCATGCACGTCCACGCTTTCCACGAGCCCTTCCGCATACCCTTGCAGGACCCCTGCCGACTGAAGCAGCCCGACCCGCTTCGAATGACGGATGATCTCCGGGGTCCAGACGATGGCCATCGTCCCGAGTGTTCCCCGCACGTCGACAAACGCTCCGAGCTGCCGCGCGTAAAGTTTTACGGGCACGAAGAGAACGTCGCCATGGCGATGCCCCAGGATGAGCACCTCCGGCGTCCCAATGAAGACGCGCTCCCCTTCTACCCTCGGACGGACCCGGCTCTTCGGATCGAGATGAGCGTGGAGCGTCTGGATCTCCGCGTAGAACGTACCGTCGTACACGTGCGGACCGGGCGGTGGCCCCGATGTGACGATCGAGTCGGCGAGCGGGGACTCGTCATCGCGGTTGGGATTCACGCGCTTCATCGCAAGCGTCCCCCGCATCTCGAATCGATCGGTGTCGAGCAGAAGCTTTGCCATCGACTCGGTGAACTCCCGGACCCGAGTCGCGGAGTCGGCTCCAGCCGGTTGGACGGACGCCGGGCGATCACGACTTTCGCGGGCGCGTTGCGATTCTGGACTGCGCGAGCAGGCCGCGACGAGGGCAAGAACGCCTATTAAGAGTGAGCGAATCAACATAAGTTGGATCGTAGCCGAAGCGGATGTGCGGGTGTAAGTGGTGCCCCCGGGGTGACTCGAACACCCGGCA
>JBKJXM010000148.1:0-10468 GCA_046716305.1 Candidatus Eiseniibacteriota bacterium | reverse complement strand
CTCCCACTCCGCGGCCTCCCGCCGGCCATCCATCCCCCGTTTCGCCCACCGTCGAGACGAGCAGCATGCGGACAGAGTCCGTTCCGGCGTCGCTCCACGCCGTGTAGACACCGCTGGCTCCCGCACGGGCGATCGACGGAGCGCCGAACGGTCCCGAACCGATCGACAGGCTCGTCCCGCCCGCCGTCCAGCCGGACAACGGAGGGCCCGATTCTCCGATCCGGACAGCGTAGATTCCCGGCCCCGTTCCGGAATCGCGAGCATCCCGCCACACGATGTACGCGCCGCCGTTGTTGTCCGCGATCCCCACGTGAAAATCCTGCTCTCCCGGCGCGTCGCACAGGGCGATCCCATCGGCGGGCCACCCTTGCGCCACCGAGCCGTCCCCCTGGATCCTGATCGCATAGAGGTCCGCTGTCGCGCCATTCCGGTAATCGCGCCATACGACGTAGGCGCCGCCCACCTCGTCGGGGATAACGATGGGTTCGCGCTGGTCCCCGGATGCCGTGCAGACCGCGCGCCCGTTGGGCGTCCACCCGGAAACGAGCTCGCCCGTCTCGCCATAGCGCTGGATGAAGATGTCGGTGCCGGTGACGCCCTGGAACCGGGCATCGGTCCACGCGACGTAGAAGCCGGAATAGAGGTCCGACGAGATCGCGGGCTCCGTCTGCGACGCCGCGTCAATGCAGACCGGGAGGCCGTTCACGGGATAGCTCGGCCAGTCGGTGCCGTCGTGCATCTGGCGCATCACGTAGATGTCCGGGCTGCCCGATCCCAGCCGGTCGTCGCTCCACGCCACGATCACAGTGCTCGAGCCTCCCGCGATCGCACGGGGCTCCGACGCGGTTCCGGACCCGTCGAAGACGAGCGACCGGATCGATTCGAAGTGGCCCTCGAAGTTGAATCCCGAGCGCGTCGAGACGTAACGATGAATGATTCTCGACGTGAAGGGTTCGAGCCAGACGACGTGACCGGTGCCGTGCGCGTCCGGAAGGAAGAGGGGATTGCTCTGGTCTGTATCTCCGGTCGCCAGCGGGACGCCGTTTCGGTCCCAGCCGGCATCGGCGATGCCCGGAGCGAGACAGGACAGCACGATGAGCATCGCTACGAATCGGACCGAAGCCGTTGCGGCGAGTCGGGCAGCGCGGAACATCCTGGCCTCCATTCGGCGATTCCTGGAGTCCTGACGATCGTAGCACCGGCCCTGGCTGCCTGCTACCGTAGCGCTCCATGGCATCCCTCACCCTGGCCGCGCTCACGCTCACGTACCCGAACGGCACCCGCGCCGTGGACGGCGTGGATCTGATGCTGGAGGACGGAGCCTTCCTCGCGATCCTTGGCCCGTCGGGGTGCGGCAAGTCGAGTCTTCTCCGGTTGATCGCCGGGCTCGAGACGCCGACCGCCGGCTCGGTCGGAATGGGCGGGCGCGACGTGACGCGGCTCCCGCCCAAGGACCGCGATGTGGCGATGGTCTTTCAGGGGCTCGCGCTTTATCCCCACATGACGGTGGCCGAGAACATGGGCCTGGGCCTCCGCGCCCGGAAGACGCCCGCCGCGGAGGTGGAGCGGCGCGTGCGCGAAGCGGCGGAGACGCTTGGGCTCACGCGCTATCTCGCGAAGCGGCCGCGGGAGCTGTCGGGGGGCGAGCGGCAGCGTGTCGCCTTGGGACGCGCGCTGGTGCGCCGGCCCCAGCTCTTTCTCTTCGACGAGCCGCTCTCCAGCCTGGACGCCCAGCTCAGGCAGGAGCTTCGGGAAGAGCTGGCGCGGCTCCACCGCCTCACGCGCACCACGTCCATCTACGTGACGCACGACCAGAAGGAAGCGCTCTCGCTGGGAGACCGCGTGGCCGTGATGCGCGCGGGACAGGTGCGGCAGCTCGCCTCCCCCGAGGTGATCTACCGCGATCCCCGCGACCTATTCGTGGCGCGTTTCGTGGGCGAGCCGCCGATCAACCTGATCGAAGGAGAGGTCGAAAACGGCGGCCGGGGCGCGGCGTTTCAGGCCCGCGGCTGGCGATTGGAGCTGGGCGGGCGCGCGCCGCGCGCGGGGAAGGCCCTGCTGGGGCTCCGGCCGGAATGCGTGGTGGTCGCCGACGGCGCCCCACCCGCCGGCGCCTCGGGGGATATCCCCGCACTGGTCGAGCGCGTGGAGCACCTGGGCGGCGAGTCGCTGCTCCACGCCGGAGGGGAGTGGGGGCACCTGGTCGTGCGCCTGCCCCCCTCTTCGCGCGCCCCCGAGCCGGGCGCGCGCGTGCTCCTTCGCCCGGACCCGGCCCGCGTGATCCTCTTCGACCCCGCGACCGGCGAGCGGCTGGGCTAGAGGGCCCTCCACATTAAAGGTGCTTCGCATGGGCTAGGGGGCCTTGGTCGCATGTGTTAGACTTGCCCTTCAGCCACGCCGCTTCGAGTGCTCCTTCCCCCACCTGCACCGTCGCGGACCGACACCGCGCCAGCCAGATCCGGCGGAGACCCCCATGATTCGGGCTCGATCGTCCGTAGGCACCACCCGCGGGTCCGGTCGCTGCCGCGTCCCCGCTCTTGTCGCAGCTCTCGCCGCGTTGCTCCTTCCCGCGGCCCAGGCACACGGCCAGACCAAGCCCCTCGTGATCCAAGGCAACCAGGAACCAGGGTTCCGCTGGCCGGGCTACGCGCCCGATGTGCTCCTGGTCAAGTTCCGGGACAATGTCAGTTCTGACGCACGCCAAGCCGTCGTGGCCGCCGAAGGCGCCGAGATCATGCGCGCCATCACCGACGACGGCCTGGTGAAGATCAGTCTTCCGCGCGGCCAGAGCGTCATGGACGCAATCGACGTCTGGAACCGGCGAACCGACGTCGAGTACGCGGCGCCGAATCTCTACGCGCAGGGGTTCTTCACTCC
Organism: Candidatus Eiseniibacteriota bacterium; assembly: GCA_046716305.1. GTDB lineage: Bacteria > Eisenbacteria > RBG-16-71-46 > SZUA-252 > SZUA-252 > DASQJL01. The sequence goes on along the minus strand of JBKJXM010000148.1, from coordinate 7,591 downwards.
CAACGACACGACGATCGCGACCTTCGACCTCGCGTGGAACCTCCGCGCCATCCACGCCTATGAGGCGTGGGACGTGGTCACGGGCGACCCGAGCGTCGTCCTCGCGATCATCGACAGCGGGATTGCGTTCGAGGACCGGGTCATCCCCGACTACGAGCGCCCCTTCGTGAAGCCCGGCGTGACCATGTACCGCCAATCCCCCGATCTGCCGGGGCCGTTCCGGGCGGGTTGGGACTTCGTGCACGACGATCCGGACGCCAACGACGACAACGGCCACGGCACCGCTGTGGCCACGATCGCCGCGGGCGCGGCGAACAACACCGCCGGCAGCGCCGGGGTCGCGTTCGGCATCACCCTGATGCCGATCAAGGTGGTCGACTACCGGAACGATTCGAGCATGGAATGGATCGTCGGCGGGATCCGCTTCGCCGCCGACCACGGAGCTAACATAGCGAACCTGAGCCTGGGCTTCCCGCCGGTCCGCCTGTTCCGCGTGCTGGGGTACACGGAGGATTTCCTGGCCCACATGTTCAAGCCGCTCCGGGACGCGGTGAGCTACGCGCAGCGGAAGGGCACCATCCTCGTCGCCTCATCGGGCAACTTCGGCGCCCCTCAGGTGAGCCTTCCGGCCGCCTACCCGGGCGTGATCGCGGTAGGCGCCACGAACGTGGACGACGCGCGCGCCAGCTATTCCTCCTTCGGGAGCGACCTTGATTTCGTGGCTCCCGGCGGCGACTTCACCGAGCTGAACGGCGATCACGTCCAGGACGGCGTGGCCGCGCTGAGCATCAAACCGTTTCGCTCGGAGGGCTCGCTCGCCAATCCGGATTCGTTCAACGTGTTCGTATCGTTCGGCACGTCGAACTCCGCGCCGCACGTCGCCGGCGCCGTCGCGCTCCTCCAGTCCCTCGGCATGCGCGGACAGGGCCAGATCGAGTCGGTGCTGCGCTCCACCGCGGTGAATCGCTTCCAGACGAACTCCGCCTTCAGCACCCGCTTCGGGTACGGTTTGATCCAGCTCGACGCCGCGGTCCGGAAAGCCGCGGCAGAGGGTGCATCGGCCGCGGCCGCGCTTCCCGGAGAGCTTCAGGCGCGGATGGAATCGGGAAATCCGTCGAGCGGAACGGCGCTTCTCTCCTACCGGCTCACGCGGGGCGGACCGGTCCGCGTGCGTGTCTACGACGCGCGCGGCGCCCTGGTGCGAAGCCTCGAGGACAAGATCGCGCCGGCCGGCAGCCACACGATCGCCTGGGACGGCCGGAACGCGTCCGGCTCGGCCGCTTCGAGCGGCGTCTACTGGATGCGCGTCGACTCGCCCGAGGGATCGGCCGTCCGCAAGGTGGCTCTGCTGCGGTAATGTCGGCCGGTTCCGGATTGGATCGTTCGAACGTCCACGGAGGGATTCCCCGGATGATCGCCCCACCGCTTTTCCGCTTCCGCTTCGCCGGCCTCGGCCGTTTCCGTCCTGGCGGCTTCCTGATCGCCCCCGTTCTTGCCCTGGCGCTTCTCGCCGGCTCCGCCGCGAGCACCGCCTCGGCCGGCGTCCCGACCAAGGAAACTGCCCTCCAGCGGATCCAGCGGTCGGTGGCCCGCATCGACAAGGAGGCCGCCACTCCGGAAGGAGAGGCGCGCGTCGCGCGTCGCCTCGCCGCCCAGTTCGGCATGCCCGAGGACTCGCTCCGCTTAAAGCGCGAAGCGTGGTCGCTCAGCTACGGCGAGCTGGCCATGGTTTACGGCTTCGCCCGCGCCGCGCGGAAGCAGTCCGCGACGCTCCCGGAGCAGATCGTGGACATGCGCCGGTCGGGCCTCGACTGGAGGGCGATCGCGAGGAAGCTCGGCGTCAACATCGACACCGTGGCCTCGCGCGTCCGCCGGAACGAGCCGACGCGCCGCTAGCCGGCGCGCGCGGGTGAGACCGATGCACTCCTCGGTGTCGATCTGGATCGCCGCGCCTCCCGAGCGCGTCTTCGACCTGGTGGCCGACCTGGAGCGCTGGCCGGAGCGCCTTCCCCACTACCGCTACGTACGCGTGCTCGCCCGCTCGGGCGGCGTCACGCGGGCGCGCATGAGCGCGCGCCGCGGACCGATCCCGGTCTTCTGGGAGGCGGAGCAGATGCCCGATCGCGCGGAGCGGACCATCCGATTCCGACACGTCGGCGGCGTGACGCGGGGCATGGTCGTCCTCTGGACGCTCACGCCGGAGCGGGACGGCGGACGGGAGGGGACGCGGGCCGCGATCACCCATGACCTCGACTTCCGCCTGGGCTGGGCTCCGATCGGCCGGATCCTGGCCGAGCGGGTGATCGCGCCGCAGTTCATCGAGCCGATCGCGGGCGCCACGCTCCGCCGCTTCAAGGCGATCGCCGAGGGCGCCGACGGCTTAGTCGCCCCCGCCGTGGCCCACACATGATCGCGCCCCCACCGCTACGCCGCTGCGTCGTCACCGGGCTCGGCCTGATCACCCCCATCGGCACGGGGCGGGCCGATTTCTGGCAGGGAGTGCGCGAGGGACGCCGGGGCGTGCGCCCCGTGACCCGCTTCGACGCCTCGGCGCTTCGAACGCAGATCGCCGGCGAGGTGCCCGACTTCGACCCGAGCGCCCACCTGGACGGAAAGCGCCGCCACCGCCTGGACCGCTTCGCGCAGTTCTCGATCGCCGCTTCGCGGATGGCGCTGGACGACGCGAGGATTCAGATCGGCACGGGCCCCGGCGGCGTGCGCCCGGAAAACACCGCCGTCGCGATCGGCTCGGCGCTGGGGGGTGTTCCCTGCGCGGAAGCGGACCACGCCGACTTTCTCACATCAGGCCCGCGCTCGGTTCCGCCCAGCCTGGCGCTCCGCGTCTTCGGCGGAGCGGGCGCGTGCAACGTGGCGATCGAGATCGGCTCGCGCGGGCCCGCGTTGGGAAACTCCAATTCCTGCGCCTCGGGCGCCATCGCGATCGGCGAGGGGCTGCGACTCATCCGAGACGGGCTGGCCGACGTGGTGGTCGCGGGAGGCGTGGAGGCGCCGCTCGCGCCCCTCACCTTCACCGCGTTCGTGGTGATCCGGGCCATGTCCACGTCCAACCAGGAGCCGGCCGAGGCCTCGCGCCCCTTCGACGCCCGGCGCGACGGCTTCGTGATGGCGGAGGGCGCCGCGATCCTCGTTCTCGAGGAGATGGGGCACGCCGAGGCGCGGGGCGCCCGTGTCTACGCCGAGCTGGCGGGCTTCGGCACCACGAATGACGCCCACCACATGACGGCGCCGCACCCCGAGGGACGCGATGCGATCCGGGCCATGCGCATCGCGCTCCGGGACGCACGTCTTTCGGCCGACGAGATCGAGCACGTGAACGCGCACGGCTCCTCCACGCCCTTGAACGACAAGGTGGAGACGCACGCGATCAAGGAGGTCTTCGGCGACCGCGCGCACCGGATCCCGGTGAGCGGCACGAAGGGGATGCACGCGCACGCGCTCGGCGCGTCGGGTGCCCTGGAGGCGGCGATCGTGTCGCTCTCGATCGCCGAGGGATACCTGCCGACCACGGTCAATCTGCGGGTGCGCGATCCCGAGTGCGACCTCGACTACGTGGCCGGCGCGGGGCGGAAGGAGACCGTGCGGACCGTGCTGTCCAATTCGTTCGGATTCGGGGGCACCAACGCGTGCCTCGTGTTCCGCGTGCCCGGATAGGCGCGCGAGGAGGAGGAACGACCATGATTCGAGTAGCGCTCATGGGGTTCGGGGCAGCCCTGCTTCTAGCCGGGTGCGGCACCTCGGGCGCGAAGATCGGCGTGCGGGAGGCGACCGCGCGCATCGACGCCGGCGTCCAGGTCGTTGACGTGAACGTCCACTCCTTCTACTTCGATCCCAACCGCATCATCGTGGAGGCCGGGAAGCCGGTCGAGCTGACCCTCCACTTCAAACCCCTCTTCACGCCCCACAACATGACGTGCGAGGCGCCCGAGGCGGGAATCCAGATCGACCGGAGCGTGGGGATCATCTCCTTCGACCACACCAAGCACGTGCGCTTCACGCCCACCCGCCGCGGGGAGTATGACTTCTACTGCGGCGTGGACGCCCACAAGAAGAAGGGGATGACGGGAACGATCGTCGTGCGGTAGGGCCACCCGCCGCGGCCCACGCGCGACCGCGCGGCTACCGCTTCGTGGCGGCCGCGCGCTTCGCCGAGCCCTTGATCGCCTGCGGCGTCAGGTTGTTGGCCACCCAGACGTCGTGGTCCTTCCCCTTCATGCGCACGAAGTAGAGCGATTTTCCGTCCGCCGACCAGGTCGGCTTCCCCGCATCGCCGAACGTCGTGATCCGGTAGAACTTTTTGGTGTCCACCTCGTACACCCACACGTCGTCAGCCGCCCCCACGCGCCGCTGCACCGCGATCCACTTGCCGTCCGGCGACCACGTGGGCCAGATCTCCTCGGTCTGCTCGGTCTCGATCCCCGTCCCGGTGAGCTGGGTCTCGGCGCCGCCCGCGGCCGGGACCCTCCAGAGATGGTAGGCCGTGAACATCGGCCCTTTCTTCATGGTCATTCCCGGGCCGACCTGGACCGTGGCCGTCGTGTCGATAAACTTCGCCACGTAGGCGACCCACTTGCCGTCCGGGGACCAGGTGGGATGTCCCGGGCTCCCCGTGTTGTTGGTGAGACGCCGCGCCGGCTGCTCCATGAACTTCTCGCCGTCCGCGTTCATGACGTAGAGGTCGAATCCCCAGATCTCGCCCGGCTTCATCCGATTCGACGGAAATACGATCTGCTCTCCGTCGGGCGAGTAGACCGCGAAGCGGTTGCTCGACGGAGCGTCGGTCATCGGACGCGGCTCGCCCCCTTCGAGCGGGATCGAGTAGACGCCGTGGTCCTTCACTCGCGTGGAGATGAAGAGGAGCGACTTGGAATCGGGAGCCCACGTCGGCGTGGACGCGCGCGCGGAATCGGGCTCGTGCGTGAGTTGGCGCGGCGTGCCGCCCCCGATCGGGCGAACCCAGATCTGACGCACGCTGTCGCCCGGGCTCTCGCGCGTGCTGGTGAACGCGATCCACTTCCCGTCGGGTGATGGCGTGGGATCGGTGTCCATGACGGTGCTGTCCGCCATGACGGCCTGGAACTGGGTGGCCGCCGCCGGGCAGCCGAGGACGCCGGCCAGAAGGACCGGAGCACAGGCGAGAAAGACGAGGATGGCGGTTCGAGACATCACGGCCCCTGCGAGGGCGCCATTACGCATTAGTTTCTCCTCAGGCACGGGGAGTGAATCCCTCCCCCACGGTGAGCACTTCGTACGAGCCAACGCCCAGGGCGTTCTTTCGGATCTGGCTCCACGGCCGGTCGAGCACGTAGCACTTGAGCAGCGCGAGCACCACCTGGTGGCTCACCACCGCGATCAGCCCATCCTGCTCGGGGTGGCGCGCCACGATCTCGCGCATCGCCTCGAGCGCCCGGCGGTTCACCGCCTCGAGCGGCTCGGCCCCGGGAAGGGTGCAGCAGGTGGGATCTTCCCGCCACCGGCGGTAGAGATCGAGATCGGGCAGCTCCTCCTCGGAGAGCCCCTCCCACGCTCCGTGGTGAATCTCGTTCAGCCGCGGATCTACGTGGATGTTGATGGAGTGCGGACCCGCGACGTACGCCGCGGTCTCGGTGGCGCGTGGAAGCGCGCTGGTGTAGAGCGTCGCGAGCGGCACTTCCCAGAGAAGGCGCGCCAGGCCCTTCGCCTGGTCCTTCCCCGCTTCGCTCAGCGGCGGCCCCTGGGAGCCCTGCACGCGGCGCTCGCGGTTCCAGTCGGTCTCGCCGTGGCGCACGAGGACAATGTCGCGACCCGCGGTCACGACGCGGCCCCTAGAGCCGGCCGTCGCGGACGAGGATTTCGGCATTGAGAATGGCGGCGCCCGCGGCGCCGCGGATGGTGTTGTGCCCCAGCGCTTCGAACTTCCATTGCAGCACGGAGCAGGGACGGAGCCGTCCCACCGTCACGCCCATGCCCCCCGCGCGCTCCACGTCCAGCCTCGGCTGGGGCCGGTCATCCTCGGAGCGCACGCTGATCGGCTCGTCGGGGGCGGTCGGCAGCTCCAGCCTGGCGAGCGGACGGAAGCCGGCGAATGCGTCGGCCACCTGCTTCCGCGACGCGGTGCGGCGGAGCTTCAGGCTCACAGCCTCCAGGTGGCCGTCCACCACCGGCACGCGGTGGCACTGCGCGCTCACCGGAAACGCGGCCGGCTCGACGCCGCGGCCGTTCATCCTGCCGAGGATCTTCTGCGTCTCGCTCTCCATCTTCTCTTCTTCACCCGCAACGAACGGAACCACGTTCCCCAGGATGTCGAGCGACGGCACACCGGGGTAGCCGGCGCCGCTGGTCGCCTGGAAGGTGGTGACGATGACCGACTCGACGCCGTAGCGCTGGTGGAGCGGCGCCAGGGCCAGCGCGAGCACGATCGTGCTGCAGTTGGGATTGGTGACGATGCCGCCGCCGTTCTTGTAGGGCTGCTTGTCGAGAAGCTCCAGGTGGTCGCGATTGATCTCGGGGATCACGAGCGGCACCAGCGGGTCCATGCGGTGGTTCCGGGCGTTGGAGGAGACGAGATGACCCGCGCGGGCGTAGTGCTCCTCCATCTCTCCCGCGACCGAAGCGTCGAGCGCCGAGAAAAGGAGCCGCGAGGAGAGCTTCTCGCGCGGCCCTTTCACCCGAAGCCGGCTCGCCTTGGCGGGAATCGCGGTCGGGAGCTTCCAGCGGCTTCCAACCGCCTCCTCGTAGCTCTTCCCTGCGCTCTGGTCGGAGGCCATCACCTCGGCCACCTCGAACCAGGGGTGGTTTTCTAGGAGCTGGAGAAAGCGCTGCCCCACCGTCCCGGTCGCGCCCAGGACAGCCACTCCCATTCGCTTGGGAGCGTCGGGGGAGCGCCTCGAAGTCGTTGCCGCCGTTCGTTTTCTTGTCACCATAGACCTTTGATGATACGTTTCCGGGCCGCGTCCCCGCAACCCCATTCCCGACTCGAGGAGACCCCGACGTGCGGCGCTCGACGGCGACAGGCCTACGCTTCGCGGCTCTCCTCGCGGCCGCCGGCATTGCCGGCGTCATCGCCGCTCGCTCCGTGCCGGCCGCCGCTGCGTCCCGGGCGTCGGACGTCCACGGTAGCGCGAAGGTGCGGCCGCGGATGATCGACAGCTACCCGCGCGAAGGCGACACCCACGTGCCGGTCACCGCGGAGCTGCGCTTCGTCTTCGACCAGCCGACGCAGAAGTCGGGGATCTTTTCCGTGGCCGACATCGATTCGGGGATCGGCGTGCTCTTGAACCTGGACCCTCCGCGATGGTCATCGGCCGGCGACACCGTCTACCTGAAGCCGTCGGTTCGTATGGCCATGGGTCATCAGCACGGGATGCGGGTCAACGCGATCGTGGGCTTCCGCGCCAATCCAGCCGATACGGACACCGTCGCAGCCGACCTGCCCATCATCTACTTCAAGACTTCACCGCCGTCACGGCTGGAGCGCGCTTCCGCATCGACCTGGCTGACGCTCGTGCCCGAGTCCCCCACGCCCGTGGAGACCGCGGTGCGCGAGCTGGAGGGGAATGCCGCGACGCTCACCTCGGTGCGGGTTCAGATGTGG
>JBKJXM010000147.1:0-3857 GCA_046716305.1 Candidatus Eiseniibacteriota bacterium | reverse complement strand
GTGCGCGCGTTGGTGCGCGTGCGCTGCCCGCGCGCGGGAAGGTTCTTCCGGTGGCGCAGGCCGCGGTAGGAGCCGATGTCCATGAGACGCTTGATGGACATGGCGACCTCGCTCCGGCGCGCGCCCTCGACCTTGAACTGCGATTCGATCACCTGGCGGAGACGTCCGGTCTCCTCGTCGGTGAGGTTCTTCACCCGGGTATCCGGGTTCACGCCCGTCACGGCGATGATCTTCCGCGCCGCGGCGTTTCCGATTCCAAAGATGTACGTCAAGCCGATCTCGATACGCTTGTCGTTCGGTAGATCGACTCCGGCGATACGTGCCAACGCGCTCCTCCTGTCCTACCGCGCTCGCCCGGGCCTAGCCCTGGCGCTGCTTGTGGCGCGGGTTCTTGCAAATGATCCGGACGACGCCCTTCCGCCGGACGACCTTGCAGCTAACGCAAATCTTGGTGACCGACGCCTTGACCTTCATCGCGCTTCCTTCCGCGCCGCGCCGAACGCGGCCGCTACTTGTAGCGGTAGACGATGCGGCCCCGCGTGAGATCGTAGGGCGACAGCTCCACCGTCACCTTGTCCCCGGGCAGGATCTTGATGAAGTTCATCCGCATCTTGCCCGATATGTGCGCCAGGACGCGGTGCCCGTTCTCCAGCTCCACCCGGAACATCGCGTTGGGGAGCGGCTCGATCACCGTTCCCTCGACCTGGACTCCTTCTTCCTTCGCCACCTAATCCGCCTCGACCAGGGAGAGCACCACCGGCCCGTCCGCGCCGATCGCGACCGTGTGCTCGAAGTGCGCGGAGCGGCTTCGGTCCGCGCTGACCACCGTCCACTGGTCGGCGAGCGTGATCACGTCCGCGCCGCCCATGTTCACCATCGGCTCGATGGCGAGCACCATCCCCGTCTTCAGCCGCGGCCCTTCGCCCGGGCGTCCGTAGTTGGGCACCTGAGGCTCTTCGTGGAGCTCGCGCCCCACGCCGTGCCCCACCAGGGCCCGGACCACGCTGAACCCGCTCTGCTTCACCTCGCGCTCGATGGCCGACGAGATGTCCGAGACGCGCCCGCCGGGCCGCGCCTGGTCGATGCCGGCGTGGAGCGAGCGCTCGGTGGCTTCGAGCAGACGCTGCGCGGCTTCATCGATGGAGCCCACCGCGAACGTCCTCGCGGCGTCTCCGTAAAAACCCGCCTTCTTGACGCCGATGTCCAGAGAGACGACGTCTCCTTCCTTCAGCACGCGCGTTCCGCTCGGGATTCCGTGGACTACCTCCTCGTTGATCGAAGCACAGATGCTCGCCGGGTACCCGCGGTACCCCTTGAACGCCGGCTCTCCGCCCTCTGCTCGAATGAACTCCTCGGCCAGCCGGTCCAGCTCCTGCGTCGTGACGCCCGGGCGCACTTCCCGCCCCAGCAGCAGAAGGCACCGCCCGACGATCTGGGAGCTTTCGCGGATCCGCTCCACCTCGTCCGGCGTGTTGATCCGGACCGCGCGCTCCGCCATGGCGGCCCCCTTCAGGCGGCGACCCTTCCGACCGCCTGCTGGATCGCCGCGTAGACTGTTTCCGGCTTCCCCGCCGCGTCCACGTTCCGGAGAATGCCCTGGCGGTCGTAGTAGATCACCAGGGGCGCCGTCTCCCGCTCGTAGACCTCGAGCCGCGCCCGCACCGTTTCCGGCCGGTCGTCGGGGCGCTGCTTCAGCTCCCCGGCGCAAACGTCGCAGACGCCCGGCTTCTTGGGCGGCCGCGTCGTCAGGTTGTAGATCTCGCCGCAATTCCCGCAGACCCAGCGGTTCTTCAGCCGGTCCACCACGACTTCCGGAGCCACGACCAGGTTCACCGCCCGGTCCAGCTTCCGGTCGCCCAGCATCGCCGCCAGACCGTCGGCCTGCGCCGTGGTCCGCGGAAAGCCGTCGAGGACGAAGCCGTTCGCCGCGTCCTTCTGACCCAGCCGCGTCTCGATGATGCCGAGCACGGTCGCGTCGGAGACCAGACGGCCCGCCTTCACGTCCTCCTGCGCCGCCTGCCCCAGGCGCGTTCCCTGCGCGATGGCCTCGCGAAGGATGTCGCCCGTCGCGATGAGCGGAACGCTGAGCCACTCGGCCAGCCGCTTCGCATGCGTTCCCTTGCCGCTCCCCGGAGGGCCGAGGAGCACCACCCTCATCGGCGGCCCCGCAGCCGGCCCGACGTCACGAAGCCCTCGTAGTGGCGCATGATCAGGTGCGACTCGATCTGCTGCAGGGTGTCGAGCGCGACGCCGACCACGATCAGCACGCTGGTCCCGCCGAAGTAGAACGGCACGTTGAAGCGGGTGATCATGAGATCCGGAAGCACCGCGATCAGCGCGAGGAAGATGGCCCCCGGCAGCGTGATGCGCGACAGGATCCGGTCGATGTATTCGGCGGTCTTCCGCCCGGGACGGATTCCGGGGATGAAGCCTCCGTACTTTTTCATGTTGTCCGCCATGTCCGTCGGGTTCAGGACGATGGCGGTATAGAAGTACGTGAAGAAGATGATCGTCAGCGAATAGACGAGCACGTAGACCCACGTCCCGTGCGAGAACCATCCCGCCACGGCCTGGATCGCGTTGTTCCCCTGAAAGTAGAGCGCCAGCGTGCTCGGGAGCATGATCAAGGACTGCGCGAAGATGATCGGGATCACGCCCGCCGTGTTCACGCGGAGCGGGATATGGGTGCTCTGCCCGCCGTACATCTTCCGGCCGACGACGCGCTTCGCGTACTGCACGGGTATCTTCCGCTGGGCCTGCGTCATGGCCACGACCGCCGCGATCACGCCGATCATGACGATCACGATGATGATGGCGAGGAACGGATTCAGCGTGCCCACGCGGAGCGCCCGGACCGAGTTGATGATGTCCGTCGGGAATCGCGCCACAATTCCAATGAATATGATGAGCGAGATGCCGTTTCCGATTCCGCGCTCCGTGATCTGCTCGCCCAGCCACATGATCAGGATCGTCCCGGCGGTCTGGGTGATCATGGTCATCAGGCGGAAGCCCATCCCCGGATCCGGCACCACCGGCATCCCCTGCGCGCCCATCGACTCGAGGAAGCGGGCGAACGCGAACGACTGCGCCGCGGCCAGGGCCACGGTGCCGACCCGCGTGATCTGCGTGATCTTCTTCCGCCCCTCTTCGCCTTCCTTCTGCAGCTTCTCGAAGTACGGCACGACCGCCCCGAGGAGCTGCATGATGATCGAGACCGAGATGTACGGCATGATCCCGAGCGCGAAGACCGTCGCCTTCGCGAACGAGCCGCCCACGAACAGATCGTAGAGCCCGAAGAGCGAGTTGGCCTGGCTGGAGAACGCCGCGACCAGCGCATCGCTGTTCACGCCCGGTGTCGGGATGTGCCCGCCCAGCCGGTAGACGCAGAGGAGCGCCAGCGTGAAGAGAATCCGGCGCTTCAACTCCGGAATCCGGAAAACGTTCTGAGCCTTTTCCAGCATCGACACGGGCTATTCGGCTCCCTTTTTCACGCCGTCTCCCTTTTTCACGCCGCGCGGACGCCGCACGCGAGGCACGGGGAGTTTCACCGTGCCGCCGGCCGCCTCGATCTTGGCCTTGGCCGACTCGCTCACCGCGTCCACCTCGACGTGGAGCGCGATCGCCAGATCGCCGGTGCCCAGGATCTTCACCGGGAGGTTCCCCCGGTCGATCAGCCGCTTCGCCTTCAGCGTTTCGCGGTTCACCGGCTCGCCCGCGTTGAAGCGCGCGAGGAGCGCCACGTTCACCACCTGGTGCTCGATCCGGTTGACGTTCTTGAAGCCGACCTTCGGGAGCCGCCGCTGGATCGGCATCTGGCCGCCTTCGAACCAGCGGGCCACCTTGCCGCCCGAGCGGGC
>JBKJXM010000146.1:0-3187 GCA_046716305.1 Candidatus Eiseniibacteriota bacterium | reverse complement strand
ATCCCACTCTCCCTGCGCGAGGAGCCCGTCCCCCCGCGCTCGGGAACCGAGTATCTCCACCTGCTCGACGACGAGGACGACGACCATGGCCAAGAAGCCTGACGCATCCGCCCTGCGCGAGCGCTGCCTGCAGCACTTCGCGGTCCTGCGCATACCCATCACGGCCGAGCAACTCGATCGCGTCCTCGACGAGGCCGAGCGCGAGGCCTGGCCACCGCTCGTCTTCCTGGACCACCTGCTGGGAGAAGAGGCCGCACGCAAGCGAGAACGGACGACCGAACGGCGAATCGTGGCCGGCCGCTTCCCCGAGCGCAAGGCGCTGGAGGCCTTCGACTGGAACTTCAACGCCCGCTTCATCGACCGCGCCCAGATCGAGCAACTGGCCACCGGGGACTTCGTCCGCCGGCACCGAAACCTCATCGTCATCGGACAGTCCGGCGTCGGCAAGAGCCACCTCGGCCAGGCCATCGGCCTGCGTCTGTGCGCGCAGGGATTCCGTGTGCTCTTCACCAACTCCGCCGAGATGATCCACAACCTCGGCGCCTCCCTGGCCGACCGCAGCCTCCCCGAGAGGCTCCGGTACTACTTCCGCTGGGATCTCGTGGTCATCGACGACTTTGGTTTCGACCGCGTCGAACGCGAGGAATGTCCACAGGCCGGCCCCCTGCTCTACAAGGTCATCGCCGCGCGGCACCAGAAGCGGTCCACCGCCATCGTCACCAACCTCGACTTCGACCGATGGGCCGACTACCTCCGCGACCCTCTCATCGGCATGGCCTTCCTCGACCGCTTCGTGGAAGACGCCACCATCATCAAGATCAAGAAGGAAGCGAGGTCGCACCGTGCCACACGAAAGCCCAACACCGACGCCTAGCGCGTCGGCCGAGCCGTCAGACCTCGAGCGCGACAACCTCCGTCGGCGCTACGTCGCAGAACTGCTGCGGCTCTACGTGGTCACCCCGGGTGTCGCCGGTCGCGTGCGGCGCGCGGACCGTCATTTCGCCGGATCGCTCTTCGACCAGGGCGTGCCCCTCTACGCGGTCGACTATGCCTTCGTGGTGGCCGCCTACCGGCGCGTCCGGCACAACGCCTTCGCCACGCCCCTGCCCGCCATCCGTACCCTCTGGTACTTCCGCGAAGTCATCAGGGAGATGCTCGACAGATCTCCAGGGCCAAGAGAAATCGAACAGATGCGACACGCCCTGCTCCGCCATCCCTGATCGTCGCCGTCCCGGCCTCCGGCCGGGGATGACCGTCTCTACATCCCTCCAACACGACACCCCTCACCTGGCCCACTCCCGGCCGCCATCCTGGCCCAGTCGCCGGCCGCCACCAGCACCTTGTAGTAGACCTCCACGATCGTGCTGGTGAAGCGCGCCTCCAGCTGCTCGCCGAGGAGCTGGAAGGGGACGCTATAGGGATGCCGGTCGACCTCGATGTGGTAGTCGATGTTGACCCGGCAGGTCCTCCACTCCGCCTGCTCGTAGCGGACGGCGGGAAGCGGAGTGAGCGCGGGGCGGTCGAGCTGTTCCCACAGCTCGCGCCGGCTCTTGCCGATCTTCTGCATCTTCCGGTCATTCAGGTCCTCGAGCAGGACCGCGATGGCCGCGTTGAGTTCCTCCAGGGAGAAGAAGGTGCGGTTGCGCAGGCGAGCCAGAATCCAGCGTTGCGCGACCTGCACCATCGACTCGACCCGGGCCTTGTCCTTCGCCTTGCCGGGTCGGGCCGGGATCACCACCGCCCCGTAGTGGCGAGCGAGTTCCTGGTAGCTGCGGTTGACCTCGGGCTCGTAGCGACACGGCCGCGAGACGGCGCTCCGGAGCTGGTCCGGGACCAAGACGTCGGTGCACCCCTCGAAGTACTCGAGCATGCGGACGTGCACCGCCATCCAGTCGTGGAGTTGCTGCGTCGAGGTCGCCTCGGCGTAGGTGTAGCCGCTCGCCCCGAGCGCGGCCACGAACAGCTCCACCGTGATCACCTCGCCCGTCTTCGGGTCCACGAAGGAGGGCCGCTTGCCGGAGAAGTCCACAAAGGCCTTCTCGCCCGCGCGGTGCACCTGACGCATCGACGGCTTGAGCTTCCGCTCCCAGCGCCGGTAGATGTCGCAGAACTGGCTGTAGCCGTACGCCGACTCGACGTGCGCCTGGCGGTACTCCTCCCACAGCAGGAGCAGCGTCACTCCCGCCTTCTTCAGCTCCTCGTGGACCCACGGCAGGTCCGGAGCCACCCGGCCCCCGCCCGCCGGGAGCGTCGGGAACAGCCGCGTTTCCAGCGCGCTGTCGTCCAGCTCCGGCGGCACCGGCCAGCGCACGCCGGCCTGCTCGGCACGGCTCAGATACTCCGACACCGTCCCCGCACCCATGCCACAGGCCGCGGCCACCGCGCGCTGGCTCAGCCCCTTCTCGTGGCGGAGGCGCAGGACCTCCCTGATCTTCCTCATCGGTAGCCTCTCCATCCAGGTTCCTTTCCCTTGGGCAAAAGACCTGGATTGAAACAGCTTCGCTACCGACGGCGCTCGCGATCTCCGGAATGGCCGCTCGGGATCCCGGAACCCATGCTCAGATCACCGGAATCGGTGCTCGGGATCCCCGGAATGGGCGCTCACGTTGCCCGGAACGGCTGCTCACGATCTCCGGAATCGGTGCTCACGACCGCTCGGAACGGGCGCTCACGATCGGCCGGAATACGCAACAGGCGTCTACGCCAGCCGAATCAGACCAACGTGATCCTGATCCGAAGCCAACTTAGAGCACGGTCGTTTCGGACTAGGTTGGCCCGATTCTCACCGAGAAGAGGGACAGTTGGGGGACAATCCTCAGGCCCGCGCCATCTCGCGGACGCTCAGGACCTCGTGCTCCGTCGCTTCCCGGACGGCGGACGCCAGAACCGAGACGACGGCGACTGTCTGGCCGTTCGCGGCGAACACCTCGAGCTCGTAACCCTCGGGCAGGTCGGCGCGCGCGGGATAGTGCTCGACGATCACTCCGACGTCGCCTGTGCGCAGCCCTTCCTTCGGAAGGTCCTGCATCAGTACCACACGCTGGTAGAGCGCAAGAGTCATGGTTTCTCCGCCGGGATCAGCGTCACCAGCCTCGGGGCCGTTTCGCCAGTCAGGACAATCCAGATGGTGCGCACCCAGGCGTTCTTGCCGTTCGGTCCGGTCAGCGGCCCCAGAATCTCATATTTC
>JBKJXM010000145.1:0-5978 GCA_046716305.1 Candidatus Eiseniibacteriota bacterium | reverse complement strand
GGCCCGCGGGCGGTGGGCCCGCGGGCGGTGGACATGCGGCGGGGGCGCACGCGCACGCGCGCCTGGGCCCTATTCCTCCGCGCCAGGTTCCGATCACGAAGCGCGTGGCCTACTTCGCCGGCTGCTTCGCCCGCTTCCACGATCCCGAAGGGGAAGCCGCCGCCACGGTGAAGGTGCTCGAGGCGAATGGGGTTGAGGTGGTCGTCCCGGAGCAGGTCTGCTGCGGCATCGCGCTCATCACGATGGGAGCCGAGAAGAAGGTGCGCGCCGACGCGGAGCGAAACCTCCGCGCGCTCCTGCCCCTGGTGGACCGCGGCTTCACGGTCGTAGCGAGCGCGCCGTCATGCGGCCTCGCGCTGATCGAGGACTATCCGCGCATCCTGGGCACGGAAGACGCGCGCCGCCTGTCCGATCACACGATCGACGTGCACCAATATCTATGGAAGCTGCACGAGCGCGGCGAGCTGAACACCCAGTTCAACGAGGTGCCGCTGAACGTGGTCTACCACAACGCCTGCCACTCAGTGGCGCAGGGGATCATCGAGGAGCCGGTCCGGCTGCTGGGCCTGGTGCCCGGTCTCTCCATCCGCCCGATCGAGGATTCCTGCTGCGGCATCGCGGGCACCTACGGCATGCGTTCGGAGAATTACGACCGCGCGCAGGCGATCGGCGACCCGCTCTTCAAGGCCATCGATCGGACGCGCGCCGAAGTCATCCTCACCTCGTGCGGCACCTGCAACATCCAGATCGCCGACGGACTCAAGCGGCCGGTGACCCACACCATGGCGATCCTTCGACAGGCGTACGGCGTCTAGGGAAGGAGGGTCCCGCTTAAGTGTTCGGTCTGGAGCTGCACCCTGCCATTGTCCACTACCCAATCGCCCTCGGTGTGGTCGGGGCGTTGGCGCTTCTCGCCTATGCCATCTTGCGGCGCGAATGGCTCCGCTGGTTCGGGCCTATTCTCTTGACGCTGGCGCTCGCGGGCGCGGGCGCCGCGTATTTCAGCGGCGAATCGGCGCGCGACCGGGCCGAGGACATTGGCGTCCCCAGCGCCGAAGTCAGCCGCCACGAGAGCACCGCGATCTGGGGGATCGGAGTCCTGGCGCTGGCGACGCTATTGGGCTGGGCCTCCGCGGGTGTGCGTCGTGGCGTCTGGATGGCCGCGCCCGTGGCCGTGATCGCGGCCGGGATCATCCTCTATGCAGCGCACCTAGGCGGGAAGCTTGTCTTTATTTATGGAGCTGGGCGCGTGAAGTAGCGGAGGCGTGGCGGTGATGATGGTGCCGCCGAGCGGATAGGGAGGCGGAAGCGCCAGAGCGGCGTCGATGCCGTGCCCCGAGGCTCGGAACGAGCGGTAGAGATTACGGTACCCGTACGCCTGGACCACCATGGAGACACCGCGCGTCGCCGTGAGCCGCGCGTGGAATTTTCCCTCCGCGTTGGAATAGACGCGGACCGTATCGGTCTCCGACATCAGATTGATGGTGGCTCCGCGAATCGGGCTTCCGTTCGCGTCGCTCAACGTGCCGCGAACCGCGACGGGACCGGGACGGGCGTTGGCGAGCGTGGAGTCGGCCGCGACCGCCTTGGCCGCGAGCGCGTTGCTCGCGACGCTCGGCGCACCGCTCGCGTATTGCGCCGCGGTGATGAGCATCACGAGCATCAGGCTCGCGAAGAAGAGGATGGCGTGGAGTCGGGTCACTGGCACGGGTGCATTCCCTCTGGGCCGGTTTATTAAGGTGGGGGCACCCTGATCTCGTCGAAGGCGGCGTAGGATAGGGCGTGAGCGGGCGATATTGCAGAGTTGCGCGTGCTTCTGCTGCCGGAAGGTCGAGTTACAGGCCGCAACGAGGAGGCTTAGCGGGCCTTCGACGAGATCGGATGCAGTGTGTTGCGCACTCGGGTGCCCCCAAAATCCGAGGACTGGGAGCAGCATCGTCCATGCCAGCATTGCGGCAACGTGGGTTCCGGGGTAACTGCCGGTCGCTGCGGAGATTCCTGAAGCAGGTCTTACGCGTGAGAGGCGGTTGATTGTAAATCCTTCCGGCCCGGCTTGCCGGGTCCGTGCGAGTCTGGTACAATCGCGGACTGCCGCCGACTTTTTTATTCGAGGAGAGAGATTTCCGTGATTCCAGCGACTCAGATCAAGGTAGGGATGGTCATCCTGCATGATGGCAAGCCATGCCGGGTCATCAGCGTGCTGCACGTCACGCCGGGGAACTGGCGGGGGATGGTGCAGACCAAGATGCAGAACCTCGTGACCGGCTCCAACGTGGAGCACCGCTTCCGGTCGGAGGACAAGGTGGTGCGCGCCGACCTCGACCATCATCCGCTCCAGTACCTCTACCGCTCCGGCAACGAGTTCACCTTCATGAACACCGACAGCTACGAGATGTCGAACCTCCCCTCCGACTACCTGGGCGATTCGTCCCAGTACCTCGTCGAAGGGATGACGGTCGAGATCTCCTACTACGACGGGAAGCCGGTCGGGGTGGATCTCCCGATGTTCGTGGAGTTGGAGATCGTGGAGACCGACCCCGTGATGAAGGGCGCCACGGTCTCGTCCTCGCCCAAACCCGCGAAGATGAACACCGGCCTGGTCACCAAGGTGCCGCAGCACATGGGCATTGGCGATCGCGTGCGCATCGATACCCGTGACGGGAGCTTTGTCGAGCGCGTCTGAGACGGCGCACCGCGGTCCCGTTCGCTTGAACGGAACCGAGCTCTACGCGGAATGGTCCGGCACCGGTCCCGGACTCCTCTTCCTCCACGCCGGCGTCGCCGACTCCCGCATGTGGGACGCCGAGTTCGCCGCCTTCTCCGACCGCTTCCGCGTCGCTCGCTTCGATATCCGCGGATTCGGCCGCTCCGCGATGCCTCCGGGCCGCTTTGCCTACCATGACGATGTCGCGGCTGTGGCGCGGGCAGCGGGGCTGGAGCGAGCGATACTGGTCGGGTGCTCCTTCGGCGGGAGCATCGCCCTGGACACCTCTCTGGCCCATCCCGATCTCGTGGAGGGGCTCGTCCTGGTCGCGCCCGGCCTGGGCGGCGGCGACGATGATGAAGAGATGCGCCGCTTTGGTGAAGAAGAAGAGGCTGCGCTCGAACGCGGCGACCTGGACGGAGCGACCGAGCTGAATCTGCGCATGTGGGTGGACGGCCCGCGGCGAAAGCCGGAGCAGGTGGACGCCGCTGTTCGGGAGCGCGTGCGGATGATGCAGCGCGACGCCTTCGCGCACGAAGTGCCGACCGGCGTGGAGCGGGTCCGGATCGAGCCCCCCGCGAGCGAGCGGCTGGGCGAGATCAGCGTGCCGACCCTGGTTGTGGTGGGAGAGCTGGATGTTCCCTTTATCCTGGCCGCGGCCGAGCGGATCGAGCGCGAAGTGTCCCGCGCGCGCCGAGTGGTGATTCCCGACGCGGCGCACATGGTGACCATGGAGCGGGGCAACGAGTTCCAGCGGGTGATGGGGGATTTCCTGCTCCAGGCGTAGGCGCCGTGCTACGGTTTTGGAGACGCCCGCCGTCTGCCGCAGCAGGGAGGCTCCCTATGAGCCCGCGCCGCTACCCCCGAGTTCTCGCTTTCCTCCTGGCGACGTCCCTATCGTATGCGGCGAATCCAAGTACCGCCGAAGAGACGCCAGCGCCATCCGAAAAGTCCGCTGACGCCCTCTGCTGGCGCGGCAAACGGCTCGCGGAATGCCGCTCCTTCCTCATTACCGAAGTAGGGATTTCCTATCCCCTGACCAACCCAACGATCCCCGGTGGCAACGCGGTCGTTTCCGGCGATCTCGGATGGATGAAGAACATTTCCGAGCGAGCTGCTGTGGGGGCCACAGCCCACGCGCGCCTTGGGATGTCGGACGAGTACGTCCGCGCAGGTGTACGCGCACGCTACCGGCGCTGGCTGGGCCGGTCCAATTCTGTGGATCTATCTCCCGGCATCATTCTCGTGAACCGGGATACGAACCCCCTCGAATACCACCTTCCCGGTTTGGTCGCGAGCGCCACATTCAATCTAGGCACCGTGGCCGGGCTGTCGTTGGAAGCCGACTATGGTCGGTACTCGAGGCTGGAGTTCGTCCCGCCCGGCGTTTACGAGCGACGCCGTTTCACGGATGTCACCTGGCGCGCAGGATGGAAACTGGGCGGCGTGCCCGGAACGATCGCCATGGTTTCCTTCATCGTGGGCGGTGTTCTCTTCTTGTTCGTCATGGGGAGCAGGTGAGCGGTAAGGTGCCGGTCTGGATGGTGGATCTCATGCGCTCGCAAGGTTCCTTACTCGCCCTCTTTCTTCTAGTCGCGCCCCTCGCGCCTCTGCACGCGACCGCCTCGCCGATCTCGGACGTCCCGGCGCCCCTGCTCACCGTCGTTCTCACCTCAGGCGATACGATCCAGGCTGTGAGCGTGGAGCCGGCCTCGCTTGACGTGGTTCGGATCACCAACTCGTCTCTGCGGCACCGGTTTCTCGCGACGAACCGCGTCCGGCGCGTACTCGACGAAACCGGCGCCGATCGGACGCGAGACGCACTGGAGCGTCGCCACACGGTCGGCCGCCCGCCCAAGACATCGGAGCCCATGGAACCAGCCATTCCCAAGCGTCCGTCGCCCTACGGACCGCGAGCCACTACGAAGAGCTTCGCCATTACGGAGACGAGCGCATTCGCACGTCTGGCCGGCCCCGCAGGTCGCCAGCGCTCCCACAACGTCATGTTCGACGTGGGAAGAGTGTTCAACGTGGGCTCCCGCACCGGCCTCGGAGCCACGGCGTTCGTGGGTGCGGGAGACGGCTCGGCCGAAGTCGGCGTTCGCGGACGCTTCCGCTACTGGCTCGATACCCAATCGAGCATCGATTTCTCCCCAGGGCTGATCCTGAGTCACGAGGAGCCGGGGATTTCCAAGGGAAAGGGTTTGGGTCTGGTAGGTCAGCTGTCGTGGAACTACTCGCGCATCTGGAGCTTCGCGGCGCAGGTCTACTCGGTGGAGAGCACGACGGAGACGAGGCAGTACGCATGGTTCCTGAACAGCCATACCGTGCAGGGCGGACGCGATACGGGTGTTATGCTCGGGTTCAAGCTCGGTGGCAAGCCGGGCCTGATCGCGGCCCCTACGGCTGCCGTTCTTGGATTCATCGTTGCCGCGAACGAAGAACATTCCGTCTCCGTCACGACCCAGCCATGATCCGAGCGTTGATCGCTCTCCTGTGGAGGTATACCCAACTTGCCCCGGGGCAAGTTGGGCGCTCGGCCGCACAACGGCCCGCACGATCGCAGGCCGTCGGCATGAAGCCCTAGCCCCGCAACCGGCCCAGCTCCCGCGCGATCTCCCACGCGACCACCGCCCCCTGGCCCACGGCGTTCGCGATGGAGGGCCAGCGCGGGGAGCAGACGTCGCCCGCGGCGTAGATCCCCCGGGCGCTCGTCTGTCCGCCCACCTTCACGCGGACGAAACCCGCCCGGTCCAGCCGCACCACGCCGCGCACCACGTCGGTCTCGGGCTCTCGCCCGATCCGGACGAAGACGCCGCCCACCCGCACTTCCTCGTCCCGCCGCAAGCCGCGCCGGCGGTAGCGCACGGCCTCGACCCGCTCCTGCCCGACGATCTCCCGGACCGCGGCGTTCACCACGAACCGAATCCTTGGGTGGGCCCGAGCGCGCTTCAAAAAGTCGACGCGCGACTTGAAGCGCGGCGACCCGTGGAGCAGCGTCACGTCGCTCCCCGCTTCGGCGCAGAGGAGCGCGTCTTCCACCGCGGCCGTTCCGCCTCCCACGACCGCGACGGGACGTCCCGCGAAGCGCATGCGGTCCCGGTTCGCCGAGTGGCTCACGCCGCGTCCTTCCAGCGTGTCCTCTCCGGGGACGCCGAGCTTCCGGCGGCGCAGCCCCATCGCGAGAAGAATGGCGCGTCCGCGGAGCCTCTCCCGGCCGCGCTCCACGCGCAGCTCGCGCTTCGCAATTCGACGCACCGGCTCGCCTATAAGT
>JBKJXM010000144.1:0-3518 GCA_046716305.1 Candidatus Eiseniibacteriota bacterium | reverse complement strand
TTAAATTAAAATGCCCCAACGCCCCATTGACTCCTGCGTAAAGCGGGCCCGCGCGCCGCGCGGCGCTCGACGGACCGGAGCCTGATGCCTCCGGGGCCCTACGACCGAGGTCTTCGATGCTTTGGGTCGATTCCACGGGGGCCCTTCGGCCCGCCGCCTAGCTACGTACGTACGACAACAATATCATCCCGCGCCCGATTTTTCCCTGGGGAGTGGTTGGGGCGGGAGGATTCGAACCTCCGAATGGGAGATCCAAAGTCTCCTGGCTTACCACTTGCCGACGCCCCATCCGCTGCGCGGGCTAGCCGGCTGTCGAACTTCCCACCAACGTCGGCTGCTTCGCCCGCTCTTTCTCATATTCGTCCAGGATCCGTGATTCGATGAATTGTCGCGCGTCGTTGTTGATGGGATGCGCGATGTCCTGGTACGTGCCGTCCGGCTTCTTCCGGCTCGGCATCGCGACGAACATGCCGTTGGTGCCTTCGATGATCTTGAGCCCGCGGATCACGAACGCGTCGTTGAACGTCATGCTCGCGAAACCCTTCAGCTTGTCGTCATCCCTGAGAGCGATTCGCACTTCGGTGATCTCGAGAGCCATCCGTCTCACCCACCTCGCGTTCGAGACCTCGATCCCTCGAAGTCCCTGGGACCATCCCCCCCGGTCCCGGTGAACCACCCTTCGCCCCCGCGGACGGTGCGATCAGCGAAGCCGGGATACGGTGATGCCATGTTCGATGCTCCGTACGACCCGGACTTCGGCGCCGCGGCCGCTGACCGCACTTTGAACCGCCTGCGCCGACACGAGCGAATGAGCTAAGCCGAAAACCGTCGAGCCACTTCCGGAGAGGAGCGCGCCCATCGCTCCCGCTGAAGCGAGCGCGCGCTTCATTTCGTCGATCTTGGGGAGTCGCGCAAGAATCACGGATTCGAACGCGTTGTGCATCGCGTCAACCATGCCTCCGAGATCCCGTTTTTCTATTGCTGACGCGAGGACAGTAGCCTCGACTGTGTCTGCTGTCAACGGATATCTGACCTGGCTGTAGGCCCAAGTCGTTGAAATCGCGGTAGCTGGAGAAACGAGAACAACCCAGTAGGGGTCGATGGGACATAGATGTCTCACCTTCTCGCCGCGTCCGGTCGCCCGGGCGATGCCGCCCCGAAAGAAGAAGGGAACGTCGGAGCCGAGCCGCGCCGCCAGGGCATTGCGCTCGAGGTCGGTGAGTTGCAGGTCGAAGAGCTTCTCGGCGCCGGCCAGAAATCCAGCCGCGTCGCTGCTTCCGCCTCCCAGGCCCGCGCCGACCGGGATCCGTTTCGTGAGGGTGGCGCGAACGCCCGCGCCGCGAGGAAGGAGTCCCAATTCCCCGAGGAGGTCCCAGGCGCGCTGGATCACGTTGGGTCCTGCACCGGGGATCGGGCGGCCGAGCGTGTGTAGCGCGAGCCCGGGTGGACCCGGCTCCAGCGTCAGCTCGTCCTCGAGCGAGACCGCTTGGAGAAACGTGTCGATCTCGTGGTAGCCGTCGGGCCGACGGCCCAGAAGCCAGAGGCCCAGGTTCACCTTGGCGGGGCATCGGATCTTGAGCGCCGGCGCGGGCGTCGAGCCTCCGGCCCCGCGGCGCGGCGCGGCGGCCACGCTCAATGCTCCGGCCAGGCGAGGACCAGGATGACGGCGAGGCACCAGAGGAGCACGTTGACCAGCGTGGCGCGGTCGGTGAGGAGATGCTCGGTCGGGTTCCCCCCCTTCTCCTCGGCATACATCAGATAGAGGTAGCGGAAGATGCCGTAGAGCACGAAGGGGATCGTGAGATGGAGCGGCCGGCCGTGGAACTTGGCGACGGTCTCGGGCGCGATCGTGTAGATCGAGTAGGCGAGCACCGTGGCGCTGGTGACCACCGCGACCAGCTGATCCAGGAGGCGCAGCGTGTAACGGCCGAGCGCGATCCGGTGGCGCGCCGCGTCCCCCTCGAGCATGGCCAGCTCGTGCCGCCGCTTTCCGATGGCGAGGAAGAGCGCGAGGAAGAACGCGCAGACCAGGAGCCACGGCGAAAGCTCCACCGCCTCCGCCGAGCCGAGCATGTCCCGCAAGAGCTCCACCCCCGCCGCGGCCCGGATGACGAACCCGACCGCGATCGCGATCACGTCCAGGAGCACCACGTTCTTCAGCGCCAGGGAGTACGCGCTCGTGAGCACGACGTACGCGACCGCGCTCAGGCCGAAGCGGGGTCCGAGCGCGAAGCAGCCGGCGAGTCCGGCCGTGAGGAGGAGTAACGCGACCGACATCGCGACTCGGACCGGAAGCCGTCCCGACGCCACGGGGCGTCCACTCTTATGCGGATGAAGGCGGTCGCGCTCCACGTCGAGCACGTCGTTCATGAGGTAAACGCCCGACGTCGCGAGTGAGAAGGCGAAGAAGCCGAGGACGGACGGAAGGGCGAAGTGAGGATCGAGAATCTTGAGCGTGAAGACCGGCCCGGCGAAGAGGACGAGGTTCTTCGTCCACTGGTAGATCCGCATGGAGCGGATCACGTCGCGGATCATCGGCGGCGTTTCCGGCGGGAGGCGGGCGCCGGCTTCCGGCGTTTGGTGGGCGCCGGCTTCCGGCGTTTCCGCGGGGCCGTTCCCTCTTCCAGCGCGCGTGCCTCGGCCAGCTCGCAGCAGAGGTGCCCGATCAGGAGATGCACCTCCTGCACGCGGGCGGTCTCTTCGCTCGGGACCACGACGCATTGATCGCAGCGCCGCGCGAACGCGGTCCCGCGCGCGCCCGTCATCCCGACCACGCGAAGTCCGCGGCGCCGCGCTTCGTCCACGGCCGCGAGCACGTTCGCGGAGCGCCCGCTGGTCGTCAGCGCCACCAGGAGATCGCCTCGGCGCCCCAGCGCTTCGAGCGGGCGGGCGAAGACGCGCGCAAAGCCGTAGTCGTTCGCGATCGCGGTCAGGGCCGAGGTGTCGGCGTGGAGCGCGATCGACGGGAGCGCGCGGCGGTTTCGCGCGAAGCGGCAAACCAATTCGGCCGCGAGATGCTGCGCCTCCGCGGCGCTTCCCCCGTTTCCCGCCCAGAAGACGGTCCGCCCGCGGAGCGCGGTGTCGGCGATCAGGCTCGCGATCCGCTCGATGCGGTCGGCATCCTTCGCGTAGACCACGGCCAGAAGCCGGAGGCTCTCGGCAAAGGCGTCGCGGATGCGCTCCCGCGCGCGCTTCACGCGGCCTCCCCTTGGCGCGACGGCCGCTCCGCCAGGTGCCGATGCACCGCGTCTTGCCACGTGGGAAGCGGCGCGCCGGCCAGCGCGCGGTACCGCTCGCCGGAGAGCACCGAGTACGCGGGGCGAGGCGCGGGGCGGTTCAAGCGGGCGCTCGGGATGGGGCGCACTTCAATCGGAGCCGCCAGCGTGCGGGCGACCTCGACCGCGAGCCCGTGCCACGTGGTCTCTCCGGAATTGACGACGTGCACGACGCCGGTGGCGCCGCGCCGCAGGAGCAGCTCAATCCCGTGCGCCAGGTCGCGCGCGTAGGTCGGCGACCCG
>JBKJXM010000143.1:0-3280 GCA_046716305.1 Candidatus Eiseniibacteriota bacterium | reverse complement strand
TGTGGTTGCTGAGCTACAAGGTGCATCGTCTCGCCAGGAAACGAGGCGTCGAGTATTCATTCCTACTCATGAAGCCAGACGGCAGCCAACTCGCAGAGATCGGCGAGCTTCTCAAGGTGACGAGCATTCGGCCGGTGATCGACAAGGTATTTCCGTTCGATCAAGCAAAGGAGGCGCTTGCGTATCAGGAGACGGGCCGGGCCAAAGGGAAGGTCGTTGCCCAGATGTTGTGAGTCGGTCAGTCCCCTGCGCCCCGCTCCTCCGTCACACCGACGTTGGCGTGATCCCCATGAGCCGCAAGTACGTGTAGAGTTGGGCGCGGTGATGGATTTCGTGCTCCTGTACATTGTCGAGGATCCAGTGCAGCGTGGCCTTGCGCTCCACTCCGCCGTCACCTGCCCAGCCGAACACGCGCCCCAGCTCCGCGGCCGGCCGAGTGAACCAGTGCTGGGTGGGTCGGTGCGACTCCTCGAGCAGGCTCCGAAGCGCCGCATGATCGGGCGCGTCGCGCACGGTCTTCCAACCCTGCGATGGGTCTTTGTGTTTGACTACCCACTGCTCCCACTCCGGGTGCATCCCGCCGTCCACAATGTTGTGAATAAAACCCCACTCATTCTCGGCGATGTGCACGATGATCTGATGAGCCGTGAACATCTCGGGACGCGGTTTGAAGTCGAAGCGTTCGGGCGGCAGCGCATCGAGCGCGAGCAGGAGGTAGGGGCGGTACTGCGCGTCCCAAAAGGGGTAGAACGAGCGGATCGTTCCCGCATGATCTGCCGCGGAGAGCCTCCGGCTCGCCTCGCGGATCTCCGCCGTGTTCGTCGTGGTCATCGGGTGTCCTCGCGTCTGAGGGTGTTTCTTAGAGGGCATGTGCTCCAACGCCTGAGCTAATGGCCCAACTCTTCGTAGGTTAGCACCCAGAGGACGCTGTGGGATCTACCTTTATCAGGTGCACGATCGTCGCTGCTGCGGCACTGCTCGGGTTCGCTCCAGTGACGCTCCAGGCGGCCGCCCCTTCCCCACCAAACACGACGACACAGCCTCCGTTCGCGGCACCCCTTCCCGCAACTCCGCTCGCCAAGCCGCTCGTCTTCCACGGGGGCTTCGGCGATTTTCGGATCGGCCATTTCCACCCTGGGTTCGATCTCGGCACGGGACGGAAGGTGGGACGTCCCGTGCTCGCGCCCGAGGCCGGATGGATCGAGCGGGTGCGAAGCTCCGGGGTCGGCTATGGACGTTCGATCTACTTGCGCACGGCCGACGGGCGCACCCTCCAGCTGGGCCACCTCGATGCCTTTGCCGGGCCCCTCGCCGAGTACGTCCGGCACGCGCAGGACTCCACGGGGCAATACGAGCAAGATCTTTGGCCATCTCCTGGTCTGCTCCCGGTGCGCGCGGGTGAGATCATCGCCTGGTCGGGTGAGAGCGGTGCGGGAGGTCCGCATCTGCACTTCGAGATCCGGCGCGAGGACGTGGCCTACCACCCGCAGCGCGCGGGACTCGTGGTCATGGACAACGTTCCCCCGAAGCTCGCGACCCTGACCCTTGAGCCACTGGACGAATCCTCGTCGGCGGGCGGGCGGTCGGGGCCGTTCACGATGACGCTCTCGGGCACGGACACGGTATCGGCGATCGGGCGGCTCCGCGCGATCGTCCGGGCGAGCGATCGACTGCCGAACGGGACCGAGGGCACGGTGCCGTGGTCCGTAGGCATCGAATGGAATGGCCGCCGCACGGAGTGCCGGTTCGACAGCGTCTCGTGGGCCACCGACATGCCCGAGGAAGAGTACGTCTACGACTCGGGGCGGGTCACCGGAGGCAAAGGTGTCCTCCTGTGGTCTCCCGCGGGATTCCGCCCTAGAGTCCTCCGCGCCGACGCCCGCCTGGGCGAGGAGGCCGGCACGATCACGATTCGACCCGGCGATCCGCCGCGAGCACTCGAGGTATGGGCGCGCGATCTGGGAGGCGGTGTCGCCGCGCGGCGCGTGATGCTGCGGCCCGCTGCGGCGCCACCTCCTGCCGATCCAGGGTGGTGGCACGGCAGGGAGACGTGGCGTGGAACGTCGGCTTCGTTCGCGTCGCTCCCCGGAGGATTCCTGCGCCTGACCGTTCGAACCCCCTCCGCAAAGCAGGGGCTCGACCTCCAGCTTGGCGCCGAGGCGCGGCGTGCAACGCGGGTCCTGGACGGTTGGAGTGCAACGTTCGCCGTTCCCGAGAGCGCCGCCGTGAGGACTGTCCGTCTCTCGCTCGCCCTGCGTGGGGCCGGCTCAGGTACGAGACCTACGGCGCGCGGAGGGTTCGTCTGGGCACGGCGAGAGCGGTCGGGGACTGGGTTCGAGCTGGCGGACGCGAGTAAGACGCTGCGGGTCGGGTTTGCGGCGGGAGCGCTCTTCGAGGACGCGACGGTATTGGCCTATGCCCATCCGCAACGTGAAGCGAGCGGCCTCATCGCTCTGGGCGAAACGTGGCAGGTGGAACCCTCACGGCATCCGCTCCGCGTTCCCGCGCGTGTCTCGCTTGCAGCGCCACGGGGTGCGTCGCTGGATCGGGCCGCCCTCTACCGGCTCGACCGCGGCGGCTGGCAATGGATCGGCGCGGACCGGGAATCGGTCGCAGGGGCTGTAGCCGGAAATTCGTGGAGACTCGGCCGCTTCGGTCTGTTCCGCGATGCTGTCGGGCCGAGAGTGACCCTGCTGAAGCCGCCCGCTCGCACCGAACGGGGACGCCCCTATAGCCGCTGGGCGGTCGAGGCCGTCGTGACGGAAAACGGAAGCGGCATCGACACGAGAGCTTCGTGGTTCGAGGTGGACGGCCGACGCGTACCCACGGAATGGGACCCCGAGGCGGGGCGGCTCCGGTGGCGCCCCGCACGGCCTCCTGAACGCGGGAAGCATGCTGTCCTCATCATCGCGACAGACCGCAGCGGGAACCGGACCCAGACCCGCGGCTCGTTCTGACACTGCCCTGCTTACCGACCCCTATCGAGCCACCACGATCTTGGCGTTCCTGATCGCTCCTGCCGCATTCACTTTCACGAAGTAGATCCCGGCCGGGGCGATCGTGCCACCGCGAACCCTCCCATCCCACGTCAGCGCATGCGACCCGGCTTTCAACGTCCCGGCGAAAAGGGCGCACACCAAGCGTCCCTGGACATTGTAGAGGTTGGCGATGACCGGCCCCGATCGAGGCATTGCGAGGTCGATCGAGACTCCCCGCCTCGTGGGCGACGGCCGCGGCGCGCCTACAACGACACTCGGGGCGGGCACCGCCTTGTCCGGAA
>JBKJXM010000142.1:0-2567 GCA_046716305.1 Candidatus Eiseniibacteriota bacterium | reverse complement strand
CGTGGAAGGACCTCACCGATTCGGTGAACGCCATGGCCTCGAACCTGACGGCCCAGGTGCGGAACATCGCCGAGGTGGCCACCGCCATCGCGGGCGGCGACCTCTCGAAGAAGATCACCGTGGACGTGCGCGGCGAGATCCTCTTCCTGAAGGAGACGCTCAACACGATGGTCGAGCAGCTCCGCTCCTTCGCCGCCGAAGTGACGCGCGTGGCGCGCGAGGTGGGTACCGAAGGAAAGCTGGGCGGCCAGGCGCAGGTGCCCGGCGTGGCCGGCACGTGGAAGGATCTCACCGACAACGTGAACCTCATGGCCTCGAACCTGACAGGCCAGGTGCGAAACATCGCCGAGGTGACCACGGCCGTGGCGCGCGGGGACCTCTCGCGCAAGATCACGGTGGACGTGAAGGGGGAGATCCTCGAGCTCAAGAACACGATCAACACGATGGTGGATCAGCTGAACGCGTTCGCCGCCGAAGTGACGCGCGTGGCGCGGGAGGTGGGCACCGACGGAAAGCTGGGCGGCCAGGCGCAGGTGCAGGGCGTGGCCGGCACGTGGAAGGACCTCACCGATACGGTGAACGTCATGGCCGCGAACCTCACCGAGCAGGTGCGAGGCATCGTGAAGGTCGTGACCGCGGTGGCCGAGGGGGATCTCAAGCAGAGCCTCACCGTGAAGTCCAAGGGTGAGGTCGCGGCCCTGGCGGACACGATCAACAACATGACCGAGACGCTCGAAACCTTCGCCGACCAGGTCACCTCGGTGGCCCGCGAGGTGGGTGTGGAAGGGCGGCTGGGCGGGCAGGCCAACGTGCCCGGCGCGGCCGGCACGTGGAAGGACCTCACCGGCAACGTGAACCTGCTCGCGGCCAATCTCACGACGCAGGTGCGCGCCATCGCCGAGGTGGCGACCGCCGTGACCAAGGGCGACCTCACCCGGTCGATCCAGGTCGACGCGCGCGGCGAGGTGGCCGAGCTGAAGGACAACATCAACACGATGATCGGGAACCTGCGCCTGACCACCGACCGGAACACGGAGCAGGACTGGCTCAAGACCAACCTCGCCCGCTTCACCAACATGATCCAGGGGCAGCGCGACCTGACCACGGTGGGGCGCATGCTCCTCTCCGAGCTGACGCCGCTGGTGGACGCGCATCAGGGGGTCATCTACCAGATGGAGTCGGATGACAATCCCCGGCTCCGGCTGATCTCCACCTACGCGGACGACGGCGCGAACGGGCACGAGGACTTCGTCGAGCTGGGGCAGGGCTTGGTGGGGCAGTGCGCGCTGGAGAAGCGCCGCCTCCTCATCACCGAGGCGCCGAAGAACGTGGTGCCGATCCGCTCCAGCCTCTTCCAGGCGCCTCCGAAGAGCATCGTGGTTCTGCCGGTGCTCTTCGAAGGGCAGGTCAAGGCCGTCATCGAGCTGGCTTCGCTCGGCACCTTCACCGTCCTCCAGATCGCCTTCCTCGAGCAGCTCACCGCCAACATCGGCATCGTGCTCAACTCGATCGAGGCCACGATGCAGACGGAAGGGCTCCTCACCCAGTCGCAGCAGCTCGCCCGCGAGCTCCAGACGCGGCAGAAGGAGCTGCAGCAGACGAACGAGCAGCTCGCGCAGAAGGCGCAGCAGCTCGCCGAGCAGAACATCGAGATGGAGACCAAGAACCAGGAGATCGAGCAGGCGCGGCGCGCCCTCGAGGAGAAGGCCACCGAGCTGGCCCTGGCGTCCAAGTACAAGTCCGAGTTCCTCGCCAACATGTCGCACGAGCTGCGGACCCCCTTGAACAGCATCTTGATCCTGGGGCAGCAGCTCGGAGACAACCCGGAGGGGAACCTCACGCCCAAGCAGGTGGAGTTCGCACGCACCATCCACAGCGCGGGCGCCGACCTTCTGCAGCTCATCACCGACATCCTCGACCTCTCGAAGATCGAGTCCGGCACGGTCACCGTCGAGATCGACGAGATCTCCTTCGCGCCGCTGCTCGAGACCATCTCGCGGAACTTCCGCCACGAAGCCGAGAACCGGAACATCACCTTCGAGTCGCAGGTGGATCCGCGCTTGGGGCGCACGTTCGTCACCGATTCCAAGCGTCTCCAGCAGGTGCTCAAGAATCTCCTTTCGAACGCTTTCAAGTTCACCACCGTCGGAGGCGTGCGGATCAGCGTCTCGGCGGCCGCGGGCGGCTGGAGCCCGGACCACCCGGTCCTCTCCGCCGCCGAGACCGTGGTCGCGTTCGAGGTGTCGGACACGGGGATCGGGATCCCGCCCGAGAAGCAGAGGATCGTCTTCGAGGCGTTCCAGCAGGCGGACGCCAGCACCAGCCGTAAGTTCGGAGGTACGGGGCTGGGGCTCGCGATCAGCCGCGAGCTCGCGAACCTGCTCGGGGGCGAGATCGTCCTTCGCTCGTCTCCCGGCGTCGGCAGCGCCTTCACGCTCTACCTCCCGCTCAAGTACGCGGGCCCCTCGGACCCGAGCGTCCCGATCCCCGAGCGGCTCGTGCCGCTGACCCGCACGGCGTTCCCCGCCTTGGCGGATTACCGCGACCACGAGCAGGTGCCGGACGAC
>JBKJXM010000141.1:0-6009 GCA_046716305.1 Candidatus Eiseniibacteriota bacterium | reverse complement strand
ACCGCCGGGGCGGCGGCGGGCGCGCCTGTCCCGGCGGCGGCGCCGGCCGGGGCCGCGGCGGACCGTTCCTTCGATTTCCCGCGCCGTGTGGGGATGGTCGAAGGGGAGCGGGCCGACAGCCTCTGGCTCATGATCGCGGACTCGACGCTCGCGCCCGGCGACTCGCTGACCCTGATCTCCGACGAGCCGGAGCCAGATCCCAACTCTCCCCCCGAGATCTTGACCGCTGCGGTGGCCGAGCGTCTCCACCGGAATCCCCACGACAAGATGATGGCCGAGCCCAACGACGCCTTCTACCGACTGGTGGCGCCGCCGGGCACCCTGACCTGCTGCATCTTCGGATACGCCGTCCGCGCGCCGCGTAGGGACGTCAAGGTCGTGGCCGGGCGAGCGGAAGTGGACCTCGACCGGGACGGCGTCCCGGAGCGCTTCCAGAGCTGCGCGAGCAGGGAGGGACTTCACCCCGCTCTGTGGTCGGGCGAGCCCTTCCGCGGCGTGAAACGGTGGACCCGCTACTACTACCTGGGATACGACCTCGAGCCGAACTGCCCCGAGCCCGACAGCCTCAAGACCAGCCGCTAGCCGCACCCGGTCGAATCCAGAAGACCGTACAACCAGAGCGCGAAATTCTCCTGGACACGCCGGTATCGCTATGATATCATTTCGTAATCACATCACCGCTCGTCGGTGACTGTCGTCGTCAAAGAGGAGGTAAAGGGATCATGACCACCGAACGTCAGACCTCGGCCCTCACCGGCGTCGTGGGGCTGATCACGTGCCTGGCGCTGTTTGCGGCAGCCGTCGCCGTCATTCCCCAGGCCGTCGCGTCGCATTCTCCCTTTCTGGCCCTGTTCGCGGGGCTGCCGCTCCTCGTCCTCGCGTCGCTGGCCGCGGCGGGACTCTTCACCGTCCAGCCCAACCAGGCGGTGGTACTCATTCTGTTCGGCACCTACATCGGCACCGTGCGGGAGAGCGGCTGGTGGTGGGTCAATCCGTTCATGTCGAGGAAGCGGGTCTCGCTCCGCGTGCGCAGCCTGAACGGGCACACGATCAAGGTGAACGACCACATGGGCAACCCGGTCGAGATCGCCGCGGTCGTGGTCTGGAGGGTGCGCGACAGCGCCATGGCCTTCTTCGACGTGGAGGACTTCGAGTCGTTCGTCGCCGTGCAGAGCGAGACCGCGGTGCGCCACCTGGCGACCGAATATCCCTACGACGCGGAGGGGACGGACACGATCTCGCTCCGGGGCAGCACCGACAAGGTCTCCGAGTTTCTGCGTGCCGAGCTGCAGCAGCGGCTCCAGACCGCCGGCGTCGAGGTGGTGGAAACGCGGCTGAGCCACCTGGCCTACGCGCCCGAGATCGCCGGCGCCATGCTCCAGCGCCAGCAAGCGGCCGCGATCATCGCGGCGCGGCAGCGGATCGTGGAAGGAGCCGTGGGGATGGTGGAAATGGCGCTCGCCCGGCTTTCCGCGAACAACGTGGTCGAGCTCGACGAGGCGCGGAAGGCCGCGATGGTCTCCAACCTGCTCGTCGTCCTTTGCGGGGAGCGGGCCGCGACGCCCGTCCTGAACGCGGGCACGCTGTACAACTAACGATGCCCGGGCGGAAGGCGTTTTTGCTCCGGATCGACCCGAAGCTCTGGGACGAGCTCGAGAAGTGGGCCGCGGACGAGCTCCGAAGCGTGAACGGGCAGATCGAGTACATCCTGGCGCGCGCGGTGGAAGCCGCGGGCCGGCGCGCCAAGCCCAAGCGCGGGGGCAGGAGCTAGACAGTGGAGAGTGTATAGCAGCCAAATTGTGCGTAGCGCTCGGCTGCTATGCACGACGCCAGGCGCGCGACCTATCTTGTCTTTGCTCTCCGCACTCCCGCCAGGAGCGGCGTTTCCATCGAGGTCTCGTACACGGTCCCGTAGCGTTTGAGCACGGGACGAAGTGCCTTCGCGTTTCCGACCACCACGATGGTGAGGTCCTTGCCGGAGGGATACACCCGCTCGATCAGCGTCTTCAGCGCTTCCGGCCGCCGCACCAGCGCGACGCGCGCCGGGTACTCGGTGACCTCGGTCGGCGGGAGCCCGTACGACGCCAGCTCGACGAGTG
Organism: Candidatus Eiseniibacteriota bacterium; assembly: GCA_046716305.1. Lineage (GTDB taxonomy): Bacteria > Eisenbacteria > RBG-16-71-46 > SZUA-252 > SZUA-252 > DASQJL01. Next base: position 3,910 of record JBKJXM010000141.1, on the reverse strand, counting down.
CGCCCGCGATCTGCCCTCCCGTCTCGAAGCCGGCGGGATACTGGCCCGCGATGTACCGCGTCGCCGACCCCAGGGTCGTCTCGTTCAGGCCGGCCAAGTGCAGCTTGTCGAGCGTCTCCAGGGCGAGATCGATCGCCTTCTGCGTGGACTCCAGCTTGGTGTAGCTGACGATGGCGACCGTCCCCGGCATGGTCAGCCGCGACATGCGCGAGCGCGCCCCGTACGTCAGACCGGACTTGATCCGGAGCGCCGTGTTGAGCATGGACGTGAATCTGCCGCCGAACGCCGTGTTCACCACGTCGAGCGGGACGCGATCGGGATCGGTGCGTGAGACCCCGAGATTTCCGATCCAGAAGTAGCTCTGCGCGGCGTCAGGCTTGTCCACCAGGAGCACGCGACGCCCGGAGCGGCGCGCCGGCGGCGGAATCACGGGAGCGGGTTTCCCGGCGCGGCCCCAATCCCCGAACGCGCTCTTCAGCTTCCCTTCCATCGCGCGGGCGTCAAAGTCCCCCACCATCGCGAGGATGAGCCGGTCGCCGCCGTAGTTCGCCCGGTACGATTCGAGCGCGTCCGCGCGGGTCAGTGCCGCCACGGTGGCCTCGTCGCCCGACACCGGCCTCCCGTACGGATGCTCCGCGTAGAAGAAGGCGGACGCGTACTGCGTCAACATCGCGAGCGGCTCGTCCTTCTGGGCGCGCAGCGCCTCCACGGTCTGATCACGAAGCTTGGTGAACTCGGAATCCGGGAAGGCGGGCTCGCGGAGGATGGTGCGCAACAGATCCAGCATCAGCGCCTCGTCGCGGGCCATGAACTGTCCCGAGATGAAGGCCGTTTCGATTCCCGCCCCCGAGGCGAGCGACGCGCCCACACCGTCTTCCGCGTCCGCGATCTCGCGCGCGGAGCGCCGGCCGGCTCCCTTCCGGAGCATCTCGGCCGTCAGGGACGCCACCCCCTCCTTGCCGGGAGGGTCCGTCACGGCGCCGCCGCGCAGGTAGCCGTCGAACGAGATGAGCGGGACGTCGTGTTTCTCCGCCAGGATCAGCCGCGTGCCGTTCGGCAGGCGAACGTCGCGCACCGTGGGGAGAACGACCTTGGGCGCTCCGGCCGGCGCCGCCGCGGACTGCGCCGGTGGCATGAGTGCCACGGCCGTCGCAGGTGCCGCGGACACGGGCGCCGCCGCCAGCGTCATGGTCACCGCGAGCGCCGCGCTCCAGCCGCGCCGGATCATCGAGCGCCGCCCTTCTTCGCAGCCGCGGGGGCAGCGGCCCGCGCTTCCTCGACGGGAAGCAGGACGCCAACGGTCCGGTTCCGCTCGTCGAAGATCCGCTTCGCGAGCGTCTGGATGTCGCGCGCGCGGACGGCGGCATATCGGGCGGGGCTCGCGAAGAGCTTCTTCCAGTCGCCGCGAAACACCTGGTGCTGTCCCAGCGCGCCGGCCTTCCCATTGTTGGTTTCGAGCGTCTGCCAGTAGGCGGAGAGCTGGATGTTCTTGGCCTTGGTCAGCTCCTCCTCGGTGACACCGTTCCGCGCCACCCGATCCAGCTCGTCGTACAGCATGCGCTCCACCTGGGCGGGATCGCGGCCCGAGGAGAGCGTGACCTGAAACGTGATGAGCCCCGGGTCGAAGCCCTCCATGACGTAGGACCCCACGCTCACGGCCACACGTTCCTGGTCCACGAGTCGGCGATAGAGGCGGGAGGATTCGCCCGTGGTCAGGATCATGTGCAGCAGATCCAGCGCCTCCGCGTCGGGATCGCGCGGCGTCCCGACGTGATACGCCACTTCGAGCAGAGGGACCTGCCCTGTCTTTCGCACTTCGACGCGGCGTTCGCCGAGCTGGGGCGGCTCGACGGTGGTCACGGGCGGAGGTGGCGGCTGGGCCGGAATCGACGCCATATACCGCTCCGCCATCGAGAACACCTCGGCCGGCGTCACGTCGCCCGCCACGATCAGCGTGGCGTTGTTGGGCGCGTAGTACGTCCGGAAGTAGCTCTTCAGATCGGCCAGGGCCCAATGCTCGATGTCGCTGGGCCAGCCGATCACGGGAATCTGGTAGGGATGGGCGACGAAGGCCGTGGCCATCACCTGCTCGTCCAGGAGCGACGCATTGTTGTCGTCCACGCTGGTGCGGCGCTCGGAGTAGACCACGCCTCGCTCGCTCTCCACGACCGTCGAGTCGAAGGAGAGACAGCAGATCCGGTCGGACTCGAGCTGGAAGATCAGCTCCAGCGCCGAGCGGGGAAACCAGTCCTGGTAGACGGTCACGTCGTTGGAGGTATAGGCGTTGTTCGATCCCCCGTTTTCCTCCATGACTCGGTCGAAGTCTCCCGCGGGCTGATGGGCCGAGCCGTTGAACATCATGTGCTCGAAGAAGTGGGAGAGGCCGGTGATTCCGGGCCGCTCGTTCCGGCTCCCCACTCGGAACCAGTTGTAGAGCGCGACGTTCGAGATGTCGTGATCCGGCCAGACAATGATCTCGAGGCCGTTCTTCAGCGTCCGGGTCTCGATCTCGCGCGGGACGGCGCCTGCCGCCGGCGTGCGGTCGCGCTTCGCCATCTCCCGTGGCTGGGCGTCGCCCGTCAGGGGGGCGGCCAGCAGGGCGGCAGAGAGAAGGGCCGCGAGACCGGCGGGCCGGGCCGCGGCTTGAAGTCGGGGCATCATGCAGGGCCTCCGGGTTGTTGGAACCGCGCCGGGCTCTGAAACGTACCGGGGGACGTACCGGTTTCTGAGTCTAGTCGTCCTGGCGTATTCTTTGGAGACGGAAACGCCGCCGTGGGTTGGGAAACGTCGTGAGGAGGGCGCACATGCCGACCATGCACGAAATAGACTACGAGATCAAAGGCGACGACATGCAGTTCGTCCGGATCCAGCTCGATCCGGGCGAAGCGGTCGTGGCCGAAGCGGGCTCGATGATGTACCTGGAGGACGGAATCCAGATGGACACCGTCTTCGGGGACGGCTCACAGCAGAACCAGGGGTTCATGGGAGCCCTCATGGGAGCGGGCAAGCGCCTGCTCACCGGAGAGTCGCTCTTCATGACGGTCTTCCACAACGAGTCGCGCGAGAAGCGCTGGGCCGCCTTTGCCGCTCCCTACCCGGGAAAGATCCAGGCCATGAACCTTTCCCAGCTCGGCGGGGAGATCATCGCGCAGAAGGACTCGTTCCTGGCCGCCGCGAAAGGCGTGAGCATCGGCATCGCGTTCCAGCGCCGCTTCGGCGTCGGCCTCTTCGGCGGCGAAGGATTCATCATGCAGACCCTTCAGGGCGACGGGTGGGTCTTCGTCAACGCGGGCGGAACGCTCGAGGAGCGCACGCTGGCGCCGGGCGAGACGCTTCGGGTGGACACCGGCTGCCTTGTCGCCGTCCAGCCCACCGTCCAGTACGACATCCAGTTCGTGGGCAAGTTGAAGAGCGCTCTGTTCGGCGGCGAGGGGCTCTTCTTTGCCACAGTGACCGGGCCCGGGCGGGTGTGGCTCCAGTCGCTCCCGTTCAGCCGCCTCGCGAGCCGCATCTACGCGGCCGCGCCGCAGACGGGCGGACGGCGCCGCGAGGAAGGCTCGATCCTGGGTGGATTGGGCAACCTGATCGACGGGGACGGGCGCTAGGGGTCCGCGACCAGTCGCTGGCTGTGAACAAAGCCCCGGGCGGTCGCCCGGGGCTTTCTCATCTGCGGCGGAAGAGCGAGAGGATCAGCGTGAGGACCACGCTGATCACGATGGAGGTCCCGAGCGGGATGTAGACCCGCCAGCTCGCTCCGCCGAAGGAGAAATCGCCGGGGAGGCGTCCCAGCCAGGGGATGCGCGCGCCCAGCGTGAGTCCGATGCCGACGAGGGCGATGACCACGCCCAGGATGATGAGAAGCCGGCCGAAGCCGCTCAGGTCCCCCATGCCGACGAAGGTACTCCCTGGC
>JBKJXM010000140.1:0-6917 GCA_046716305.1 Candidatus Eiseniibacteriota bacterium | reverse complement strand
GCCAAGGAGGTCGCGGCGGAGATCGAGAGGCTGTGCGGCACGCTCTTCACCGATGACAAGGGCATCACGCGGCCGCTTACACCCGAGGACGTGCTTGTCGTCGCTCCCTACAACGCGCAGGTCCGGGCGCTGAAGGCCCGTGTCCCGGCCGGCGTGCGCGTCGGGACGGTGGACAAGTTCCAGGGTCAGGAGGCGCCTGTGGTGATCGTCTCGTTCGCGAGCTCGACCGGATCCGACGCGCCGCGTGGCATCCAGTTCGCCTTCGACCGGCGGCGCGTGAACGTGGCGACCTCGAGGGCTCAGTGCCGTGTCGTGCTCGTATGCGCGCCCCGCCTCCTCGAAGCGGAGTGCCGCACCGTGGAGCAGATGCGCCTCATGAACGCCATTTCGCGGTACGTCGAGCTTGCCAATGGCGGCGCCGAGCGGGCGATCCAGCCCGCTTAGCGCTGTGCGAGCCACCTAGCGGGCGCGGAGGCGGCCCCGGTCCACCTTGCCCAGGTGCGTGCGCGGCAGCGCGTCGAGAAAGACCACCTCGCGCGGGTGCTTGTAGGGGGCGAGGCGGTCGCGGACGAAGGCGCGTAGCTCCTCGGCGAGGCTCTCGCGGGCCGGGCCTTCGCGCTGCTCGCGCGGCACCACGTAGGCGATCGGCTTCACCAGCCCGTTTCCGTCCGCGGCGCCCACCACCGCGGCTTCGGCGACGGCGGGGTGATCGAGGAGGCACCCTTCGACCTCGGCCGGCGCCAGCCACTTCCCGCCCACCTTGAAGAGCTCGTCGCCGCGCCCGCAGTAGGAAACGTAACCGTCGGCATCCATGCGGATCATGTCGCCCGAGACGTACCACTCCCCGCGAAACGCCTGCTCGGTCTTCTCCCCGTGCTGCCAGTAGCCCGCCGCGCGCGCGCCGCCGCGCACCCAGAGCCATCCGGTCTCACCGCGCGGCACCTCGCGTCCCTCCTCGTCGCACGCCTTCACGTCGAACCCGGGCACCACGGTCCCCAGGGTCCCGGGCCGCGCCGCGCCGGGGCGGTTGGAGATGAAGATGTGCCACATCTCGGCCGTGCCCAGCCCATCCAGAAGCTCGACGCCGAAGACGCGCCGCCACTTCTCGTGCAGCTCGGCGGGGAGCGCCTCGCCGGCCGACGTGGCGACGCGAAGCGACGAGAGGTCGGCGGACTTGGCTTCCGGGTGCGAAACCATCTTCTGCACCATGGTGGGGACATTGACGAGCACGGTCGGTCGGAAGCGGCGGATGCGGTCGAAGAGCGACTCGGCGGTGGCGGGCTCGGAGAAGAGGGCCGCGGCTCCGCCGGCGGCGAAGGGGAAGAAGAGGTTCGATCCGGTGGCGTAGCCGAAGTAGAGCTTGGGCACGGAGAGAGTCACGTCCCGCTCGGTGTAGCCGATCACTCCGCCGCCGTAGCACGCGGCGGTGTAGGCGAACGCGCGGTGGGTCTGGACTACCGCCTTGGGACGGCCGGTGGTGCCGCCCGAAAAGAGCCAGATCGCGGCGTCGTCGCGGTGGGTGGGGAACGTTTCCAGCGAGGCCGGAGCCCGCGCGAGCGCCGCTTCGAATGGGGCCGAGCCGACGAGCAGGAGCCGCTTGACCGAGGGCGAATCCCTGGTCGCCTCCTCGAACGCCGCGGCGACGTCCTGATGGGCGACCACGACCCGCGCGCGCGTGTAGGAGGCAAGTCCGCGGATCTCCTCCGCCGGAAGCCCGGGGTTCACCATGACGACCACGGCCCCGATCTTGAGCGTCCCGAAGAGCGCGGCCACGAACTCGGGGCCGTCGGGGAGGGCGATCAAGACGCGCTGCTCCGGTTCGGCTCCCGCCTCGCGGAACACGTGGCCGAACCGGTTGGCCAGGGCCTGGACGTCTCTGTAGGTGAGGGTGCCGCCGTCGCCGAGCAGGGCGGGACGATCGCCGCGGCCTTCACGCACGCGGGCGTCGAGGAAGTGATCTGCGATGTTCAGGCGTTCCGGCGGCTCGTACGTCATGGTAAGTTCCGTGACTGGCCCCATCATGGACGCCCCGCCCGCGGGCGGCAAGGCCGGACTGGGAGGGCGAGTGGCGCCGCGCAAATGGGTCGAGCTGACCTGGGAAGAGGTGCGCGATCTGGAGCCGTCACGCACCGTCGCGCTCCTCCCGGTCGGTGCGATCGAGGCGCACGGGCCGCACCTGCCGCTCGGCACCGACGTACTGATCGCCGAAGCCATGGCCGAGGCGGCGGCGGCGCGGCTCGAAGCCGCGGGGCTTTCCCCCGTGCTGCTCCCCGCGCTTCCCTACGCCGCGGCTCCGTTCGGGGCCGCGTTCCCGGGAACCCTCTCCGTCGATTCCGGCGCTGTGAAGGAGCTAATACTCGATATGGCGCGAGAGCTGACGCAGCGCGGCTTCGTGGCTCTGGGCATCGCGAACGCGCACCTCGATCCCGCGCATCTGGCGGCGTTGGCCGAGGCCGCGCGGGGCGCGTCGGATGAGCGGCTCCTCCCCGTGGCCTGCCCGGACTTGACCCAGAAGCCGTGGGCCGCTCGGCTGACCGAAGAGTTCCAGAGCGGCGCCTGTCACGCGGGACGCTTCGAGGGGTCCATCGTCCTCGCGCTGCGGCCCGATCTGGTGAAGGACAAGATCCGCTCCGGGCTTCCGCACATCGAGGCCTCGCTCTCGCGGGCCATCCGGAGGGGCGCGCGAACGTTCGAAGAGGCGGGCGGGCCGCGGGCCTATTTCGGCCGCCCCGCGGAGGCGACTGCCGAGGAAGGGAGGCGCACGATCGAGACGCTGGGAGCCATTCTCGCGGACGCCGTCCAGCAGCGGCTTGCCGCGGAGGGCAGGCGTGGGTGACGCCCCGATCGCCGGGCGCGGCGCCGTGGTTACCGGTGGTGGGCGCGGCATCGGCGCCTCGGTGGCTCGCGCGCTCGCCGATGGCGGCGCCCGGGTCGTCGTGGTGGCGCGCTCGGCCTCCGAGACCGAGCGGGTGGCCGCGGACATCCGCCGCCGCGGCGGCCGGGCGGACGCCGTGCTCTGCGACGTGGCCGACGAAGGCGCCGTGCGGCGCATGGGGGACGAAGCCCGAGCACGGCTCGAAACCGTGGATCTCCTGATCCTGAGCGCGGGCACCGCCGCATCCGCGCCGCTCCGGACGATCACCGCCGCGGAGTGGGACCGCATGATGAGCGTGAACGCGCGGAGCGCGTTTCTCTGCGCGCGCGAGTTCGCGCCCGACATGGCGGCTCGCGGCTGGGGGCGCATCGTGAGCATCGCCTCCATCGCGGGCCTCACGGGGGGGAAATACATCGCGCACTACGCGGCTTCCAAGCACGCTGTGGTCGGCTTGGTCCGCTCGCTCGCCATGGAGTTCCTGGGCACGGGGGTGACGGTGAACGCGATCTGTCCGGGATACGTGGACACGCCGATGACCGAGGAGACGCTCGCGAACGTCGCGGCGCGGACGGGTCTCTCGCGCGAAGCGGCGCTGGAGGCCGTGCTGGCCACCACCGGCCAGGATCGGCTCCTGGCGCCGGAGGAAGTGGCGGCCGAGGTTGTGAAGCTCTGCGGCGAGGAGACCCGCGACGTTACCGGCCGGACGATTGTGGTCGGCGCGGGAGCGATGCACTCGTGACGTTCGAGATCGTGAACCCGCGCTCGCTGGGCGAGCCGAAAGGGTGGAGCAACGGAGTCGTGGCGCCGGCGGGCGGGCGGCTTCTCTTTGTCGCGGGGCAGGCGGGATGGGAGACCGACGCCGCGGGCCCTCCTCCGGGATTCTCCGAGCAGTTCGCCCGCGCCCTCGACAAGGTGCTCACGGTGGTGAAGGAGGCGGGGGGCCGGCCCGAGGACGTGGCCCGGCTCACTATCTACGTCACCGATCTCGCTGCCTACGAGTCCTCGCGCAAGTCGATCGGGGAGGCGTGGCGCGCGCGCATGGGCCGCTTCTTCCCGGCCGTGGCGCTCCTCGAGGTGAAGGGGCTGGTCGACCGGGGCGCCGTCGTGGAGATGGAGGCGACCGCGGTGCTGCCCGCGTCGAGCTAGATGCCGATCGCGCCCCGCTCCTTCCTCTACGCCGTGAATCCCAAGACCGAAATCGCGACGATCACGCTGAACCGTCCCGACCGCCTGAACGCGCTCACGTTCGAAGTCTATGCCGAGCTGCGCGACGTCTTCGCCGCGCTCGACAAGGAGCCGGGCGTTCGCGCGGTGGTGCTGACGGGCTCCGGGCGCGGCTTCTGCTCGGGCGGCGACGTGGAGGAAATCATCGGAGCGCTATTCACTATGGACTTCGGGGGCCTCCGCGAGTTCACGCGCATGACCTGCGACGTGATCCGAAACATCCGGGGTTGCCGGCTCCCGGTCATCGCGGCTTTGAACGGCACGGCGGCGGGCGCGGGAGCGGTGATCGCGTCAGCCTGCGACATCCGCGTCGCATCCGAGGCCGCCAAGATCGCGTTCCTCTTCGTGCGGGTCGGCCTCTCGGGGGCCGACATGGGCGCCTCGTGGCTCCTCCCGCGATTGGTGGGGCTGGGGCGCGCGACCGAGCTCCTGATGACCGGGGAGTTCATCGAGGCCCAGCGCGCCTACGAAATCGGCCTCTACCACCGCGTCGTTCCCGCCGGGAAGGTGCTCGCGGAAGCGACCGCCTACGCGGAGCAGCTCGCGCGCGGTCCCTCGGCCGCGCTCGCGGTGACCAAGGAGGCGCTCGACGCCGAGTTCGGCGAGAGCCTCGAATGGGCGCTGAACTACGAATCGGACGTGCAGGCGAGGCTCATGAAGGACCCGAACTTCCGGGAGGCGTACGAAGCATTCCGCGAAAAGCGGGAGCCTCGGTTCCGCTGATGGCCCCATCCTCCCGCCCCGCGCCCGCCATTCCCGACCCTCGGCCGGTCCGCGCCTTTCTGGAAGAGACTCACGTGGAGTACGCGGCGCGCGTCGCCGCGTTCGCCACGCGCGACCTGGCCCCGCGGCGCGCGCCCGACACGGACGCCGCGGCGCGCGTCGAGGCCCGCGCCCTCCTCGCGCTCCTCGGCGGCGGGCAGTGGCTGGACTCGATCCGGCGCCAGGACTGGCGAGGCGCATGCCTCACGCGCGAGGCGCTGGGAGCGGCGAGCCCCCTCGCGGACGCCGTGTTTGCGCTCCAGGGGCTGGGCACGCTTCCGGTGCTCTGGGCCGGGAGCGACTCGCTGCGCGCCCGCTGGGCCGACGCGGCGATCGCGGGAAAGGCGATGGCGGCGTTCGCCATGACCGAGCCCGAGGCCGGCTCGGACGTGGCGGCAATGGCGACACGCGCCCGACGGGAGGGCGATGCCTACGTGCTGAGCGGCGTGAAGAGCTACATCTCGAACGCAGGGATCGCGGATTTCTACGTCGTGTTCGCATCGACCGACCCCGCCGCCGGCGGAAAGGGGATCTCGTGCTTCCTGGTCCCCGCCGACACGCCCGGGCTCGGTTTCAAGGCACAGATTCTCTCCGCGCCCCACCCGCTGGGCGAGGTCACGCTCACCGAATGCCGGGTGCCGGCCGCGAACCGGCTCGGGGACGAGGGACGCGGCTTCGCGCTGGGGCTCAAGACGCTCGACCGCATGCGCGCCACCGTGGGCGCCGCCGCCTCGGGCATGGCGGCGCGCGCACTGGAGGAGGCGCTGACACACGCGCGGTCGCGGCGCCAGTTCGGGAAGCCGCTCGCCGAGTTCCAGCTCGTGCAGGAGAAGGTGGCCCGCATGGCCACCGAGCTGACCGCGGCGCGGCTCCTCGTCTACCGCGCCGCCTGGGAAGCGGACCGCGGCGCCGACCGCGTCACGCTGGAGGCGGCGATGGCGAAGGCGTTCGCGACGGAAGCCGCGCAGCGGATCATCGATGACGCGGTGCAGATCCTGGGGGCGCGCGGCGTCATGGCCGATCACCCCGTGGACCTGCTCTACCGCGCCGTCCGGTCGCTCCGGATTTACGAGGGGACGACCGAGATCCAGCACCTCGTGATCGCTGGGCAGCTCTTTGGACCCGGGGCGACCGGGGCGGCCCCAGGGGGAGCAGCGCGAGGATGAAGGCGGCCGTGATCGGCGGCGGTCCGGCCGGGCTCTTCTTCGCCCTCCTCTTGAAGCGGGCCGACCCGCGCCACGAAGTCACCGTCTACGAGCGAAACCGCGCCGACACCACGTTCGGCTTCGGCGTCGTCTTCTCCGACGCTACCGAGGAGGCGCTCGCGGTGGCCGAGCCGGACGTGGCCGCCGCCATGGCCGCGCGTTGCCACCGCTGGGACGACATCGAGGTTCACATCAGGGGCTCGGTCCTGACCTCGACGGGGCACCGGTTCTCGGGCCTGTCCCGGACCGCCCTCCTCGACGTGCTCACCGAGCGCTGCAAGGCCGCGGGCGTGCGCCTCTGCTTCGAGCGGGAGATCGCCGACCTGGACGCGCTCGCATCGACCGCGGATCTGGTCCTGGCCGCGGACGGCGCCAACTCGACCGTCCGGGAGCGCCACAAGGAGCATTTCCGCCCGAGCGTGGACATCCGCCCCAACCGGTTCGTCTGGCTGGGCACCACGAAGCCCTTCCCGGCATTCACGTTCTATTTCAAGGAAGACGCAAGCGGGCTCTGGCGCGTGCACGCCTACCAGTACGAACCGGACCGCTCCACGTTCATCGTCGAAGCCACGGAGACGACGTGGCGCAAGGCGGGACTCGACAAAGCCGAGGAGAAGGACACGCTCGCTTTCTGCGAGCGGCTCTTCGCCGACGACCTGGACGGCCACCGCCTCCTCTCGAACCGCTCCCTCTGGCGCAGCTTTCCCACCATCCGGAACGAGTGCTGGCACTGGAAAAACATCGTGCTCGCGGGGGACGCGGCGCACACCGCGCACTTCTCCGTGGGCTCGGGTACGAAGCTCGCGATGGAGGATGCGATCGCGCTGGCGCAGGCGCTGCGAACCCATCGC
>JBKJXM010000139.1:0-7845 GCA_046716305.1 Candidatus Eiseniibacteriota bacterium | reverse complement strand
GTGTAATGCTACCTGCCAGCAGGAAGGGTCCGCTCCCGGCAGAGAGCGTCGATCACCAAGCCGAGCCGTCGATCGCTTCGAGGAAAAGAACCTGCCCCTGAACGTCGGGTGCGAGCAGCGTCAGATCGAGAAGGTGGGTGACGCGCGCCCGAGAGAAGCCCAGCCTTCGGGCGACCTCCGCGCGGTCGCGCACGGTGCCCAGCGATGGCTCGGCGACATCGGTGCTCAACCTGGCCACGAACAGCACGGAGATTGACGGTCCGAGTGTGGCGGCCGGGAGCCCCACTCAGATGGCGAGCTCACCGAACGGGTCGCGCGCCTACGTGGTGAACGAGGGCGACGGCACCGTCCCGGTGATCGATTTGGCTGCGCGCACCGTGATCGGCCGTCCGATCAGATCAACCATCTGCTTTCGACGGTGCGCGGCGACCTGCTCGCCAAGCTTGGCCGCTTCGCCGCGTGCCGCCGTTTCGCGGCGCCGCCGCCGGTGCCGTGACGAATCACGAAGCACATCAAACCCACCCCGAGGGAGGTACCGTGAACGAATCGAGTTTCGGCGCGAAGTGGTCTGCCTTGAGTCCCTATCTCTTGAGCATCCTCCGCATCGCGGCCGCGTTCATCTTCATCACGTCCGGCACCACGAAGCTCTTCGCCTTTCCGTCCGGGGTCCCGCCGAACGGAGGCACCGTTCCGCTCATGACCCAGATCGGGATCGGCGCCCTCCTCGAGCTGGTCGGAGGCGGCCTGGTCCTGATCGGCCTCTTCACGCGGCCGGTGGCGTTCATCCTGTCTGGCGAAATGGCGGTCGCCTACTTCCAGTTCCACTTCCCGCAGAACTTCTGGCCGACCATCAGCGGCGGAGTCCCGGCCGCGATCTACTGCTTCGTCTGGCTCTACATCTCGTCGGCGGGCGCGGGGCCGTGGAGCCTGGACGAGGCATTCCGGAGAGGACGAGGGACCTCCGTCCGCCCCGCGCCGGTCCGGCCGGTTCGCCCCGGAGAAGCGGGTTGACTTCGGGGTATCATGGAGGTACCTTGCCCTTACCCTGCTAACCCCAAGCGAGACATACTCTATGAAGCTTCAGCGCGTCCAAGCCATGTCCGGAAAAGGTGGTACGGCCGTTTTTTGGGCACTCCTGCTCACTGCCCTCTTGGGGGTGAGTGGCAGGGAAAGCGCCGTTTGGGCCCAATCCGCGACCGCCCCGACGATGCAGGCGGTCACGAGGGCGGCGCCACCTCCCATGTCCGTCGAGGAGGCCCAGGCCCTGGTGAAGAAGAGCCCCAAGGACACCAACTCCTACCTGGCTCTCGGCGCGGCGTACCGGCGCGCCCGCAAGTACACGGAAGCGCTGGCAGCGTTCCAGAAGATGAGCGCCCTCGATCCGCAGAATTCGACGGCCCACGTCAGCCTGGGGGCGGTCTACATGGATATGAAGCGCCCGAAGGACGCCGAGCGTGAGTTCCGAAAGGCGATCGCGCTGAACGCGAAGGATCCGGCTGCCCACTTCAACCTGGGCAACTACTATATGAGTCTGGGCCGGCGGGACGACGCCGCCGCCGAGTTCCGGCTGGCCACCACGCTCGACCCTCCGCTTCCGGACGCGTGGGTGAACCTGGGCCTGATCCAGGCCGAGCTGGGGCAGACGACCGAGGCCGTGGCCTCGTACAGGAAGGCGCTCGCCGCCGACTCCATGAACGTCCGGGCTCTCAACAACCTGGGCAATTCCTACTACGGAATGGGCAAGATCCCGGACGCCACGGCGCTCTACCGGAAGGCGCTCGCCGCCGACCCGAACAACCAGGAAGCCATCTTCAACCTGGGCGTCGCGTTCGCGGACGCCCAGATATATAAAGAGGCGCTGAACTACTGGCGCAAAGTCGTCGAGATCGACGCGACGACTCCGGTGGCGGAGAACGCGCGCAGCAGCATCGATGTGTTGCAGCAGTACCTCGACACGCAGAAGGCCTCGGGATCGGCGCCCTCCACGGCGCCCGCACCTGGGGCCCACTGACCGACCGGACCCGGGGAAGGGTCCGCCACGATCCAGGAGGACATCGTCCATGCCGGCTCCTTCGCTACGATCCCCCCTGCATCTCCTCGGTCTGGCCGGGCTCTGCCTCGCGCTCGGCTGCTCCTCCTCCCGCGGTTCGGTCAGGACGAACGAATCGCCGGCCGGCGCCACTCCGGCCGCGACCGCGGCGGTCGGCGCGCGCGCCCACGTCGAGGCGGGCCACCAGTACATGGCCAAGGGCCTCTACGACGAAGCCGAGCGCGAGTACCGCCTCGCTCTCGAGGCCGAGCCCTCGAACCAGGCGGCGCTCGCCGGACTGGGCCGGGCGGAGGTCAAGCGCGGCGCCTACGCGGACGCCGTCACGCACCTCGAGCGGGCCACGACCGCGACGACCCAGATGGTCTCGGCGCTCCGCTCCCTGGGCGACGCCTACGTCGCGCTGGGCCTCGTGGACAAGGCCGCGGTCGCTTATCGCCAGGCCGTCGCGCTCACGCCCGGCGATCTGGAGACCCGCCTCGCGCTCGCGAATTCGCTGACCGAGATCGGCGAGTACGACGAGGCCGCCTCCGTCCTCAAGTCGTCGCTTCGGCTCGCGAAGGGACAGCCCCACGCGCTCGCCCGGATCTATTTCCGGATGGGCGAGCTGGGGGCGCGGCAGGGGAGTACGCCCGAGGGCATGTCGTACTACTACCACGCGGCGGAGCTGGACCCGGATAACGCCGAGATCGCGCGCGGGCTCGCCGCGACGGCGGTCCGCGGCGGTCTCTATGCCGAGGCCGCGTCCGCGCTGAACCGCGTCCTGCTCCTCGCCCCGCTGGACGTGGCCGCGAAGAAGCAGTATGCGTGGGTGAACTTCAAGCTGGAGCGCTACCCCAACGCGATCCGCGACTACGAGGCGGTCGGCGATTCGCTGGGGACGGCGGACCGCTATTACCTGGCGCAGGCGTACGCCAAGTCATCCAAGGTGGACCGCGCGGTCGAGCTGTATCGCCAGGTGGCGCGCCTCGACCCGCAGAACTACAAGGGCGTCTACTGCAACATGGCCTACGCCTACTACGAGGCGAACCGCTACCAGCGCGCGATCGACGCTGCGCGCGAAGGGCTGCGCGAGGACAGCACCAGCGCCTGCCTTCGGTTCTGCTGGGCGCAGGCGCTGGACAAGCTGGGGAAGCACGACGAGGCGATCCCGGTCTTCGAGACCGTGGTGGCCGACCCCGCCTACTCCGAATCAGCCAAGCGCGAGCTGGAGCGCCAGCGGCGTATCGTGAGGCTGCTCAAGACGAAGGAACGGGGCAATTAAGGGGGAACCAAGCGCCATGGGCGCACATCTAAAAATAGCTAATTCCGCTCAACTTCAAGGAGGTTCGATGAACGGGATCAAAGGTTCGTTACTAGGTATGCTGGCGGCAGTTGGAGTCCTCGCGTCGGGTTCGGCGTTCGCCGCGGATCCGCCCGCCACGGCAGCAGCCACGCCCGCGAAGGCGAAGACCGCGGCCGTCAAGCCGAAGGCCAAGGTGGGCTCGGCCGACGAAGTCGCCGTCCTCGAAACGTCGAAGGGCAAAATGGTCCTCGAGTTCTGGGACAAGGACGCCCCCAAGACGGTCGCGAATTTCAAGTCGCTCGCCCGGAGCGGCTTCTACAACGGCACCGGATTCCACCGCATCATGAAGAACTTCATGATCCAGGGCGGCGATCCGAAGTCGAAGAACCCGAAGGCGCCCGATCTGGGCACCGGCGGGTCGGGCAAGACCACTCCCGACGAGTTCAACTCGCATGCGCACGTGAAGGGCGTCATCTCCATGGCGAGCAGCGGGCCGAACACGGCCGAGTCGCAGTTCTTCATCGTGCACGGAAACGCCTCGTTCCTGGACGGCAAGTACACGGCGTTCGGGCACGTGACCAAGGGCCTGGACGTCGTCGACGCCATCGCCAACACTCCGGTCGGCCCGAATCCAACGATGCGGGGCGAGCCGTCGAAGCCCCTCGAGTGGGTGACGCTCAAGTCCGTCACGATCGTGCCGCGCGCGACCGCCATGGGCGGCGGAGCGAAGGCGGCCGCGGCTGTCCCGGCTTCCCCGATCTCAAAGACGACCCCTCAGGCGAAGGCCGAGTCGGCTCCGGCGAAGCAGCCGGAGAGCGTGTCGGTGACCCCTGCGGCCACGACGCCGCCGGCCGCGGACGACCACTCGGGGCACAACCATGCGCCCGCAGCGGGAGGCGCTCCCGCCGATTCGGTGAAGAAGTAGCGCCGCAAGAAACCTGATTCGGCTCCGAGCACGGGGGCTTTCGTGAAACCGGCGGGCCGGGCGTTCATTGCGTCCGGCCCGCGTGCTTTGCTACCCTGAGGACTGTCCAACCACCAGGGGGAGCCCGTCTTCGTGTCCCGCATCTATCTCGACCACAACGCCAGCACGCCCGTGCGCCCCGAAGTCCTCGAGGCGATGCTCCCGTATTTCAGCGACCTCTACGGGAACGCCTCGAGCGTGCACGCGTTCGGGCAGGAGGCAAAGGGGGCGATGGAGGAAGCGCGCGCGAAGGTCGCCGCGCTCCTGAACGCCGCGCCCGGCGAGATCGTCTTCACCAGCGGCGGCACCGAGTCGGACAACATGGGCATCCTGGGCGCGGCCCGCGCTCTCGCGGCGAAGGGGCGCCACGTGGTGGTGAGCGCGATCGAGCACGACGCCGTGCGGCACGCCTCGGACGCGCTGGAGGAGGAGGGATTCACGGTCACGCGCGTGGCCGCCTCGCCCAGCGGGCGGGTCGAGCCGGGCGCCGTGTCGGAGGCCCTGCGCGCCGACACGGTGCTCGTCTCGGTGATGGCCGCGAACAACGAGACGGGCGTGGTGCAGCCCAGCGCCGAGATCGGCGCGGTCTGCGCGGCGCGCGGCATCGCCTTCCACATCGACGCGGTCCAGGCCGCGGGGAAGATCCCGATCGACGTGCAGGCGTGGCAGGCCACATTCGCCACGATCACGGCCCACAAGTTCTACGGACCCAAGGGCGCGGGCGCGCTCTACGTGAGGCGCGGGCAGAAGCCGGCGCCGCTCCAGTTCGGCGGCGAGCACGAGCGGGGCCGCCGCGCGGGCACGGAGAACATCCCCGCGATCGTGGGTCTGGGCGTCGCCGCCGACCTCGCGCGCCTGGAGCTGACCGCCGGCGTGCCGGCTCGGATCGCGGCGCTGCGGGACCGCATGGAGCGGGCGTTGCTCGCGCGCCTGCCCCAGGTGGTCGTGCACGGGGCCGACGCGCCCCGCGTCTGCAACACCAGCCACCTCTCCTTCGTCGGCGCCGAGGGGGAGCACCTGATTCTCACGCTCGACATGAAGGGGATCGCCTGTTCGAGCGGCTCCGCCTGCAAGGCTGGCAGCTCGCACCCCTCGCACGTGCTTCTCTCCATGGGGGTGCCCGCCGCGGTGGCGCAGACGGCCGTGCGCTTGAGCCTGGGGCGATGTACCACCGAGGACGAAATCGACCGCGTCATCGAGCTGATCCCTCCCGTCGTCCAGAAGCTCCGCTCCGCTTCGCCCACGTTCGTAGCCTAGGAGTTTCATGAGCCACTTCACGACGACGCCTCCCGGACTCTTCGCGCCGCCCGAGAAGTCGACCATCCTCGTCGCCATGAGCGGCGGCGTGGACTCCTGCGTCGCGGCGGCGCTCCTCCAACGGGCCGGGCACACGGTGATCGGCGTCACGATGAAGCTCTGGTGCTACGCGGAAGGGCCCTCGCCCGCCCGCGGCTGCTGCACGCTCGAGGCCATCGACGACTGCCGCGCCGTCGCGCACCGGATCGGGTTCAAGCACTACGTGCTCAACATGGAGGAGGACTTCCGCGAGCACGTGATCGAGAACTTCGTGGGCGAGTACATGGCCGGGCGCACCCCGAATCCCTGCGTGCAATGCAACAACTGGCTCAAGTTCGGGGAGCTGATGCGCCGCGCCGAATCATTCGGGTGCGACTACGTGGCGACCGGCCACTACGCGCGGCGCGGTGTGGACGCCGAGGGGCGGGCGACCCTCCTCCGGGCCGCGGACGGCGGCAAGGACCAGTCGTACGTGCTCTGGGGATTGGGTCAGGCCACGCTCGCCAAGGCGCTCTTTCCCCTGGGGACAATGACCAAGGAGGAGGTCCGCGCGGCGGCGCGCGAGCTGGAGCTGCCGGTGGCCGACAAGAAGGAGAGCCAGGACATCTGCTTCGTCGAGGGGAAGCGCTACCTCGACTTTCTCCGCCAGCGATATCCCGAGCGCGTGGCCGCCGCGCCGTCGGGCGAGGTGCAGGACGCGGCCGGCCGCCCGCTCGCGCGCCACGAGGGGATCCACGGCTTCACCATCGGCCAGCGCCGCGGCGTGAACGTGGCCGCGGGGCGGCGACTGTACGTGAGCCGCATCGAGCCCTCGACCGCCACCGTCGTCGTGGACGACGAAGCCGCGCTCTACCGCCGGACGGCCCGCATCCATCGCGTGAACTACCTCTCGGGCGCGACTCCGGAAGGGCCGGTCGCGGGCTCGGCCAAGATCCGCTACCTGCACGCCCCCGCGTCCGCCGTGCTCCGGCCGGACGGCGCCGAGGCCGCGGAGGTCGCGTTCGACGAGCCGCAGCGCGCGATGACGCCCGGGCAGTCCCTGGTGCTGTACGACGGCGATCGGGTCGTCGCGGGGGGGCTCATCGAGCATGCCGTCTAATCCGGACGCGCCGCCCGTCCGCGAGAACCGGCTCGCCAGGGAGAAGAGCCCCTACCTCCTGCAGCACGCCAGGAACCCCGTCGACTGGTATCCCTGGGGGAACGAGGCGTTCGAGAAGGCGCGCGCGGAGGACCGGCCGATCTTCCTCTCGATCGGCTATGCCACCTGCCACTGGTGCCACGTCATGGAGCGCGAGTCCTTCGAGAGCCAGGAGATCGCCTCGATCCTGAACTCGGGCTACGTGCCGATCAAAGTGGACCGGGAGGAGCGCCCCGACGTGGACCACGTCTACATGACGGTCTGCCAGGCGCTCACCGGCTCCGGCGGCTGGCCGCTCACGGTGATCCTGACTCCCGACGGACGCCCGTTCCTCGCGGGCACCTACTTCCCTCCGGAGACGCGATTCGGCCGCCCCGGGCTGAAGGAAGTCCTCTACCAGGTGCTCTCGGCCTGGGAGAGTCAACGCGAGCGCGTCGAGAGCGTGGCGGGGCAGATCGTGGAGGCCGTGCGCGGCGAATACGTGGGAACGCCGGGAGAGCGGCCCGACGTCTCGCTTCTGACCCGGGGCTTCGAGCATCTGCAGCAGCGCTTCGACGAGGAGTACGGCGGCTTCGGCACTGCGCCCAAGTTCCCGACGCCCCATCAGCTCACGTTTCTCCTCCGCTACTGGAAGCGCGCCGGCGACGGGCGGGCTCTCGACTTGGTGGAGCGGACGCTGCGATGGATCCGGCGGGGCGGCATCTACGACCAGCTCGGATTCGGCGCGCACCGCTACTCCACCGACCGCGAGTGGCTGGTGCCTCACTTCGAGAAGATGCTCTACGACCAGGCCCTGCTGATGATGGCCTAGGCCGAGGCGCACCAGGGGACCGGGGACGCTTTCTACGCATCGGTCGTAATGGAGATCGCGACCTACGTCGCGCGCGACCTGACGTCGCCCGAGGGGGCCCTCTACTCCGCCGAGGACGCGGACAGCGAAGGGGAGGAAGGGAAGTTCTACGTCTGGAGCTACGCCGAGATCCGGGACGCGCTGGGCACCGAGGAAGCCGCGCTCTTCGCGCGCGCCTACGGCGTCGAGGAGAAGGGAAACTGGATCGATCCCGCCGCGGGCGGCCACCTGACCGGGACCAACATCCTCCATCTCACCGAGGACC
>JBKJXM010000138.1:0-4266 GCA_046716305.1 Candidatus Eiseniibacteriota bacterium | reverse complement strand
GCCCCGGCCAAGGCCGCTCCGGCCAAGGCTGCTCCGGCCGAGTGGGCGATGAACGCCACAATCATCGAGGCCTGCAGCTGTCCGATGTTCTGCCAGTGCTACTTCGCGACCAAGCCCGCTGGACATGCCGCCGTGCCCAAGGGGGACAAGTCCGCCCACGCCAGCCACGACACGGGCGGCAGCGACCACTTCTGCAAGTTCAACAACGCGTTCCAGGTCAACAAGGGCAAGTACGGCGCCGTCAAGCTCGACGGCGCGAAGTTCTGGGTCGCGGGCGACCTCGGCGCCGAGTTCGGCGACGGCGAGATGGACTGGGCGGTGGTCACGTTCGATCCTTCCGTCACGCCGGAGCAGCGCGTGGGCATCGCCGCGATCCTGGGCCACGTCTATCCGGTCAAGTGGAAGTCGTTCGCGGTGGCCGCCGACAAGCCGATCGAGTGGAACTACACGAAGGACGCCGCCATCGCGCGGATGGACGGCGGCAAGGCGGCCGAGGTCTCGCTGAAGCGCTTCGGCGGAAACACCGAGCAGCCGGTGGTGATCCACAATCTCAAGTACTGGGGCACCAAGCGGAACAACGGCTTCGTGCTCATGCCCAACACCGTCGAGGCCTATCGCCTGGGCGACAAGCCGTTCGAGTACAAGGGCACCAACGGATTCATGATCACGTTCGACATCAACAACAAGGACGTCGTCGCTTCGACGAACTGACGATCGCCACGCCGGTCCGGGTCCACCTCGGGCGCCGGCACCACTGATAAAGGAGCACGCGATGAATCTCTCGTATATCCGCACGCTGTGGGAGGAGATGCGGCTGGTGAACGGCATCACCCTCCGGGCCATCGACGCCATCCCGGCGGACAAGATCGACACCCGCCCCATCAAGGACATGCGCACGCCCAAGGAGCTGGTCGCCCACATGGCAGCGACCATGCGCTGCGTCGCCGTGGGCACGACGAAGGGGAAGATCACGCCCGACGAGAATGCCGAGAAGGGCGTGGGCCTGGAGACGCGCGAGGATCTGAAAAAAGCCATGTCGGACGCGTGGAAGGCGGCGGACGCGGCCGTGCAGTCGCTGACCGAAGCGCAGGCGACCGCGGCCGTCGAGACCCCGTGGAATTTCTCGCCGCCGGCGTGGGTCTGCATCCAGATCATCTCCGACGAGCACCTGCACCACCGCGGCCAGCTCTACGCCTATCTGCGGGCGCTGGGGGTGGAGCCGCCGTTCATGTGGGACTTCGAGAACAGCGCTCCCGAGTTCCAGCCGAAGCAGCATCAGCAGGCCTAGGCCGGAGACACGTTCCGGGCGGTGAGTCGCGCGTACGAGGGGAGGGGCCCGTCCAGGGTCCTCCCCCTTCGCGTTTCTGTGGGCCGCGCAGTTTTTGTCTCAGTTCGGCGACTCGATCTTCCAGGTCGCCTTCATCTGGCTGGTCCTCGACCTCACCGGATCGAAGACGCTGACCGGCGCCGCGGCCGCGGTCGCCTACCTTCCGTCGCTCCTCTTCGGCATCGGCGCGGGCTTTCTCATCGACCGGTGGAACCGGCGGGCGGTCATGGCGTGGGCCGACCTGGCGCGGGCGCTTCTCCTGGTCCTGGGCTCATGGTTGCTGTTCGAGGGGCGGCTGAGTGCCGCGGGGCTCGCGGCGATCGCGTTCGGCATGGCGACCGCGGCCGTGCTCTTCAACCCCGCGCGCGATTCGCTCCTGCCCGAGTTGGTGCCGGCGGAGCGGCTGCCCAGTGCCAACGCGTGGATCCAGCTCTCGCAGCAGGCGGCGTGGCTCGCGGGGCCGCTGGCCGCGGGCGGCGTGATCGCCGCCGGGAGCGTCCGCGCCGCGT
This sequence comes from Candidatus Eiseniibacteriota bacterium, assembly GCA_046716305.1. Classification (GTDB taxonomy): domain Bacteria; phylum Eisenbacteria; class RBG-16-71-46; order SZUA-252; family SZUA-252; genus DASQJL01. The sequence continues at coordinate 2,430 of JBKJXM010000138.1, read as the reverse complement.
TTCCCTTCTGCGCCGCCCTCTTCGCCTGCTCCTTCGCGCTGCTTCTCTTCCTCCGCGGCGTCGGACGCGCCCACCGCGGAGAAGGGCCGCCGCCGAGCCTCGCGCGCGACTTCGTGGACGGGATGCGCGAGATCCTCGCCGACCGCACCCTCGTCCTCCTGCTGCTCCTGACCGCGCTCGACAACCTGTTCATCATGGGACCTTCGCTCATGCTGGTGGTCCTGGTCCGGGAAACGCTCCACCTGGACGCGTCGGCGTTCGCCATCGCCGAGTCCGCGTTCGGCGTGGGGATGATTCTCGGCAGCCTGGTGGTGGGGCGCGTGCTCGGGAAGGCGCGCCAGGGGTGGGTGCTCCTGTGGGCGATCGCGCTCGACGGCTTCACCTTCGTGCCGCTCTATTTCTGCCGCTCCCTTCCTTTTCTCTACGTCGCGATCGTGATCCACTCGATCGTGATCCCGTTCATCACCGTGACCCGCCCGGTCATCCTCCAGCGGGTCATTCCGCCGGCGCGGTTGGGTCGCGTCTTCTCGCTGGTCAACTTCACGGTGTTCGGGGTGACGGCGATCTCGGTGGGTCTCGCGGGAGTGGTGCTGGACTGGATCACGGCACCCGAGATGTATGCCGTGATCGGAATCCTGGGCGGACTGACGGGGCTTCTGGGGATGCTCTCGCGCCGGCTGCGGGAGCTGTAGCCGCCCGGTCGCGCGGGCCGGGCGCTACCGCCGGCGGCGGAAAATCGCGTACAGCGGGAAGCCGGTGGCCGCGATGAGCACGCCGGCCGCCGAGCGCCAGCCGCTCGAGCCGAGATCGCTCGCGATGATCGCCACCGTGACCAGGATGAAGAGGATCGGCGTGATCGGATAGAGCGGCGTTCGATAGCCGCGTCCCTCAGGAGGCGCGCTGATGCCCTTCTGGCGCTTCCGATGGACGAAGATCGCGGCCGTGGTCAGCCCGTAGAAGAGCCACGACGTCGTCACGAACCAGCCCGAGACATCCTCGAACCCCTGCGCGCACCAGAGCCAGATCCCCGCGAGAACGGCCTGCAGCCAGAGCGCGAAGTCAGGCGTGCCGCGCTTGGAAACGTGCGCCGCCCGGTGCCAGAAGAGACCGTCGGCGGCCATGGCGACGGTGACGCGGGGCCCGGTCAGGACGGACGCGGAGATGGTTCCGAAGCTCGAGATGGCGACCAGCACCGCGAGCGCGCGGCTTCCTCCTTCACCCAGGATGCGGCGGATCGTCTCGCTCGCGACCGCCTCGTACTGGGCCACCTCGGCCGGCGTCAGCACCGAGAAGTAGGCGAGGTTGGTGAGCACGTAGATCGCGATCACGATCGCGGTGCCGAGCAAAATCGCGATCGGCATGGCCCGGCGCGGGTTCACGATCTCACCGGCCACGTAGGTCGAGTCGGTCCAGCCGTCGTAGGCGAAGAAGATGGGGATCATCGCGAGCGCCAGAGCGAGGAGGAGCGGGTGCGACGCGGCGCTCGCGGCGGCGGTGGTGACGGTCTCGGACGGGCCGCGGTGCGGGAGCAGGAACGCGGCCCCGCAGAGTCCGAGGATTCCGATCACCTTGATGGTCGTGAGCAAGGTCTGGGTCCCGGTTCCCTGCTTCACTCCGATCCAGTTGATCAGCGTGAGGATGCCGATCGCGGCGAGCCCCACCGGCAGTCGGGCCGAAACGGGCAAACCAACGGCCTCGCAGAAATAGATCGCGAAGACCGTGGTGATCGAGGCGATCACCGTCGGCTTGATCACCGAGAGCGAGGCCCAGCCGAAGACGAATCCCAGGCGGTCGCCAAAGGCCCGTCGGATGAAAACGTAAAGCCCGCCGGTGTGGGGATGCGCCACGGCCAGCTCGGCCAGCACGAACGAGCCGCACATGGAGAGAAAGCCCCCCAGGATCCAGGCCATCAGCATCAGGGGGACGGAGTGAAGCTCCTGGGCCACCGAGTGCGGGGAGCGGAAGATCCCCGACCCGATGATGCTGCCCACCGTCACCGCGGTGGCAGCGTATAAGCCGATCTGCCGGCGGAGTAGCCCGTCCGGAGTGTGGGTCCCGGCCGCCGCCTGGGGTTTAGGCATACGCCCTTATACCACGGGCGTAGAATCACGTCATGGAAGCAGCACGGATCGACCCCGGGGCCTCGATCGGCTCCCTGAATCTCACGGTCTCGGACCTGGAGCGCTCGGTGGCCTTCTACCGCGACGCGCTCGGCTTCCAAGCGCACGCGATCGAGGATGGAGCCGCGCGGCTAGGAGCGGGCCGTGACGATCTGATCGGCCTTGTGGAGTCTCCCGGCGCGCGGCGCGCCGCGCGGGCGACCGGGCTCTTCCACTTCGCGATTCTCCTTACCAGCCGCGCCGCCCTCGCCCGGGCGAATCTGCGCGTGGCCCGCTCCGGCGCGCGGCTGGGCGGCGCGTCGGACCACGG
>JBKJXM010000137.1:0-3257 GCA_046716305.1 Candidatus Eiseniibacteriota bacterium | reverse complement strand
GCCCTGGAGCGTCTCCAGCTTTCGCCGAATCGTCGGGATGGGACCGAGGAGTTCGAGCGCGTCGTCCACGGTCAACTCGAGGACATCCGAGATCGACTTCCCCTTGTACGCCACTTCGAGCGTCTCCCGGTTGTAGCGCTTCCCGCGGCAGACCTCGCACGTCACATAGACGTCGGGCAGGAAGTGCATCTCGATCTTGCAGAGGCCGTCTCCGCCGCACGCCTCGCAGCGCCCCCCCTTCACGTTGAACGAGAAGCGGCCCGGCCCGTAGCCGCGCACCTTCGCCTCGGGCGTCGAGGCGAAGAGGTCCCGGATGAACGTGAAGACGCCGGTATAGGTCGCGGGGTTGGAGCGCGGCGTGCGGCCGATCGGCGACTGGTCGATCGAGACCACCTTGTCCACGTGCTCCAGCCCCAGGATCTTGTCGTGCGCGCCGGGCGCTTCCTTGGCCTGGTAGAAGCGGCGGGCCAGCGCCCGGTGCAGGATGTCGTTCACCAGGGTGCTCTTCCCCGAGCCCGAGACCCCGGTCACGCAGACCAGCGTGCCCAAGGGAAAGCGCGCCCGGATCGAGCGGAGATTGTTCTCGCGGGCCCCGACCACCTCCAGCGCCGCTCCGCTCCCTTCGCGGCGGCGCGCCGGCATCGGAATGTCGCGCGCCCCGGAGAGATACTGCCCCGTCAGCGATCCAACCGTCTCCCGCACGGCTTCGACGGGACCCTGTGCGACCAGATAGCCCCCTCGCCGACCGGCGCCCGGCCCCAGGTCCACGATGTGATCCGCGGCCTCCATGGTCTCGCGGTCGTGCTCGACCACGAGGACCGAGTTTCCGAGATCGCGGAGCGCGAGGAGCGTATCGAGGAGCTTCCGGTTGTCCGTGGGATGGAGCCCGATGCTCGGCTCGTCCAGGATGTAGAGCACGCCCGTCAGGCGCGAGCCGATCTGCGTGGCCAGTCGGATCCGCTGCGCCTCGCCTCCGGAGAGCGACCCCGCCGCGCGGTCGAGCGTCAGGTAGCCCACGCCCACGTCGTCCAGGAACTCGAGACGCTGGCGCAGCTCCTTGAGGATCGGCGCCGCGATCCCGGCGTCCCGCGGCGAGAGCGTCATCCCGCGGAGGGCGGCGAGCGCCCGCGTCACCGAGCGCCCGGTCCACTCCGCGATCGAGAGCCCGTTCACCTTCACCGCGAGCGACTCGGGCTTCAGGCGCGCGCCGCCGCAGTCGGGGCACGGCCTCTTGGTCATCAGGGCCCCGATCTGCTCGCGCACCGCGTCCGAAGTGGTCTCCTTGTAGCGGCGCTGCAGCTCGTTCAGGATGCCCCGGAACTTTCCTTTGTGCGCGAGCAGGCGCCCGTCCTTGAGCCGGAACGAGTAGTCGAGCTTCTCGTCGCCCAGGCCGTTCAGGAGTGCGTTCCGCGCGGCGGTGGAGAGCTTGCCGAACGGCGTGTCGAGCGAGATCTTGAGCCGCTTCGCGGCCGCCTTGAGCGTCCCCTTGGTCCAGGTCCCTTCCGCGTCGCCCCACATGGGGATCGCCCCGTCGCGAAGCGACTTGGTCCGGTCGGGCACGACCAGGTCGGGATCGATCTCCATCGTCGTCCCGAGGCCGTCGCACGCCTTGCAGGCGCCGTAGGGGCTGTTGAACGAGAAGGAGCGCGGCTGGAGGGGCTCGTAGGAGATGGCGCACACGGGGCAGGCGGCGCTCGCGGAGAGGGTCTCCTCGACGCCCCCCTCCACCAGGGCCAGCGCGAGCCCTTCGGCCAGACGCGTCGCCGTTTCCAGCGCCTCGTGGATGCGGCTCCGACGCTCCGGCTCGGCCGGAAGCCGGTCGATCACGATCTCGATCGTGTGCTTCCGTTTCTTGTCGAGCGCGATCTCCCCCTCGAGCTCGACCCACGCGCCGTCCACCCGCGCGCGCACGTAGCCCAGGCGCTGCCACTGCGCGATCTCCTTCCGGTACTCCCCTTTCCTTCCCCGGATCACGGGGGCGAGGATCTGGAGCCGGGCGCCGCGGTGCGCCGCGAGGAGATGGTCCACCATCTCCTGCACGGTCTGGCGCCGGATCGGGCGGCCGCACTGGACGCAGTGCTGCACTCCGATCCGCGCGTAGAGGAGCCGGAGATAATCGTAGATCTCGGTGACCGTCGCGACGGTGGAGCGGGGGTTCTTCGACACGCCCTTCTGGTCGATGGAGATGGCGGGGGAGAGGCCCTCGATGTGGTCGACGTCGGGCTTCTCCATCAGCCCGAGGAACTGGCGCGCGTAGGCCGAGAGCGACTCGACGTAGCGGCGCTGGCCCTCGGCGTAAATGGTGTCGAAGGCGAGCGACGATTTCCCCGAGCCTGACAGCCCGGTGATCACCACGAGCTGATCGCGCGGGATGCGGACGTCGATGTTCTTGAGGTTATGCTCGCGTGCGCCGCGGACGAGGATGTGGTCGAGGGGCATGAAATATTGCCGATTTTCGATCGCCGGTTGGCGACCGGGATTGGATGGAAGTGCCAGTGTACGGGCCAAAGCCGAACCTTCGTAGTATACCCGGCGGCGAACGGACGTTCTACTGCCGCGGGCTGACAGCATTGGCCACGGTACCGTCACCACGGTGTCGCTCTTCGAATGTTAAAATCCGGCGATGGCAGGCCTCTGGCACAACGATGGCACAGGATGGCGCCTGCTGCAGCCAGCGGGGTTCCCCGATGAGGCCACACTGCACACGCTAATTGAGCAAACACCGCAGATGCTGCCGCTCGCCGGCGCCCCAGCGCTCGCAATCGTGGGCCGCGAAGTGCAGCTCGGCAACGGCTGGGCCGACCTCGTGGCGGTCGAACCTACGGGTCAGATAGCCGTCATAGAGGTCAAGCTTGCCCGGAATCCCGAGGCCAAGCGTGCTGTGATCGCGCAGGTGCTCGCTTATGCCGCCTACCTCTACGGGATGGATGTCCAGGCCTTGGAGTCGAGTGTCTTGGCGAATCACCTCGCCTCGCGTGGCTTCGACTCGTTGTTCTCCGCGATCTCTCAATCGACCTCATTCACTGCCGACGAATTCAATTCCGAAGTGTCAGCGAACCTGCAGGCCGGCCGCTTCAGGATTGTACTCGTGCTGGACACAGCACCGCCGGAGCTAGTCCGCCTCTCGGGCTTCCTTGAATCGCTCGGGGAGAAGCTCACCGTCGACGTGGTCGTAGTGACTTCGTACACGGTGGCTGGTACGGAGGTGCTGATTCCGCAGCGACTGGACCCCGCGCGAATCCCAGCCGGTGGTGAGA
>JBKJXM010000136.1:0-10835 GCA_046716305.1 Candidatus Eiseniibacteriota bacterium | reverse complement strand
CGCGCGGGCCCCAGGTGCCGGCGGCGTAGGGCACGAGCGGCGGCTCTCCGGTCTCCGCCCACGCGCGGGCGATGGCGTCCACTCGCTCCCACGCCAGCTCCACTTCGTCCTCGCGCGCGAACAGGGTCGAGTCGCCCAGGTTGCAGTCGAGGAGCAGGCGCTCGTACGCGTCGGGCGGCTCGGCGCCGAACGCGGTGAGGTAGTTGAAGTCCATCCGCACCGGCTGGATGCGCAGCGTCTGCCCCGGCGCCTTGGTCCCGAACGACAGCGAGATCCCCTCGTCCGGTTGGATCCGGAGCCGGAGCACGTTCGCCTCGAGCGGCCCGAGCCCCACCGCGCGAAGAGCGAGTACGGCGGGCGGCGGAACGCGATCGCGATCTCGGTCGCGCGCTTGGCGAGGCGCTTTCCGGAGCGCAGGTAGAAGGGCACGCCGGACCAGCGCCAGTTGTCCACCTCGAGCTTCACGGCGAGGTAGGTCTCGACGGTCGAGTCGGGGCGCACGCCCGGCTCCTCACGGTACCCGACGACGGGCTGTCCCGCGACCGAGCCGGCAGCGTACTGACCGCGGACGGTGAGGCGGGCCGCCTCCGCCGGCGCGAGCGGCTCCATGGCGCGGAGCACTTTCGCCTTCTCGTCGCGAACCAAGTCGGCCTCGAAGCGCGCCGGCGGTTCCATCGCCGTCAGCGTCAAGAGCTGGAGCATGTGATTCTGGAGTATGTCGCGGAGCACCCCGGCCCTCTCGTAGTAGCCCGCGCGCGCTTCCACGCCCACGGTCTCGGCCACGGTGATCTGGACGTGGTCCACGTAGCGGCTGTTCCAGAGCGGCTCAAAGATCCCGTTCGCCAGGCGGAGCACCAGGATGTTCTGCACCGTCTCCTTGCCGAGGTAGTGGTCGATGCGAAAGATCTGCCGCTCCTCGAAGCAGGCGTGGATGAGCGCGTTCAGCTCGCGCGCGGACGCGAGGTCGTGCCCGAAAGGCTTCTCCACCACCACGCGCGTCCACGCCCCCGGCTGCTTCGTTCTGGCCAGCCCCGAGCGTTCTAGATTCTTGAAGATCGCCTGGAAGAAGTCGGGAGGAGCGGCCATGTAGTAAATCCGGTTTCCGGGCGTAGCGCGCTCCCGCTCCAGCTTCTCCAGCACCGTGCCCAGCCCGCGATAGTCGTCGGTATTCTCGAACTCGCCGGAACAGTAGAAGAGGGAAGCGGCGAATCGCCGCCATTCGGCTTCCGGGATCCCGCGCTCGGTCGCGAGCTTCCCCAGCTCGGCGCGGAACTCCTCGTCGGTCGTGCGGCGGCGAGCAAAGCCGACCACCGCTGTCATGGGGTGGAGGAGCCGGTCCCTGGAGAGCTTGAGGAGGGCGGGTAGGAGCTTCCGGTGCGTCAGGTCGCCGCTCGCCCCGAACACCACGAACGTGCAGGGCTCGGCGGCGTGCAGCGTGACGCTTCCTTCGCGCAGCGGATTCGGAGCGGTCTCCAGCTCGGTCGCGGTCTCGGGGGTCATCGTTGCGATCGCGGAACGTCCGGCGGGTTCACGCCGTCTTCACGGGGTGACCCCCGAACTTGTTCCGGAGCGCGGCCAGGAGCTTGGCCGCGAACGAGGAGGGCTGGCGCGAGCGGAAGCGGCTCTGGAGGGCCAGCGCGAGTACCGGCGCGGGGACCGCGCGCTCCACCGACTCGACGACAGTCCAGCGCCCTTCGCCCGAATCCTCGACGTAGTCCTTCACGTGGTCGAGGCGGGGATCCTCGCGAAGCGCGTCCGCGGCCAGGTCGAGCAGCCAGGAGCGGACCACGCTCCCGTGCCGCCAGAGCGCGGCGACGCGGGGAAGGTCGAGCCCGAAGGGAGAGGCCTGCAAGAGCTCGAACCCCTCGGCGTAGGCCTCCATCAGCCCGTACTCGATTCCGTTGTGGATCATCTTCACGTAGTGCCCGGCTCCGTTCTCGCCCATGCGCGCGTAGCCCTCCGGCGGGGCGAGGGTCGTGAAAAGGGGCTCGAGCCGCCGGCAGACCACTTCGTTGCCGCCGACCATCAGGCAATAGCCGTTCTCCAGGCCCCAGATGCCGCCCGAAGTCCCCGAGTCGACGAACTGGATCCCGCGCTCGCCGAGGAAGGCCGCCCGCCGGATCGAGTCCTTGTAGTGGGAATTCCCGCCGTCGATGACGGCGTCGCCCGACTCCAGCGCGGACGCGAGCTCGCGGACCACCTGCTCGGTGGGATCGCCCGACGGGACCATGGTCCACACGGCGCGCGGGCGGTCCTTGAGCTTGGCCGCGATGTCGCGGATGCCGGTCGCGCCCACGGCGCCGGCCCCCACCACCTCCGCGAGGCTCACCGCGTTGGGATCCCACGCCACCACGCGGTGCTTGCCGCGCAGGAGCCGGAGGACCATGTTCCGGCCCATCCGCCCCAGTCCCACGAAACCGATCTCCACGTCTCCTCCTCAGTCCGGGTGGATCAGCGCCGCTGCATCAGGGCCGCGGAGCGCTCCCGGATGACGTCGATCAGCTCGCGGTAGGACTTCTGGAACAGCTGGACACCTTCTTCGAGCAGCTTGGCGCAGTGGGCGTCGAGCGAGATCCCGGCGTCCGCCAGGACGCGGCGCGTCATCCGGGCCGTCTCGAGACGCGGATCGAGCCGGTTGCCTTCCACGACCCCATGCTCGAGAAACGCGTTCAGCGCCTCCCGGGGCATCGTGTTGATGGAGTCGGGCCCCTGCAGCTCCACGACGTACTTGATGTCCGAGTAGGTGGGGTTCTTCGTCCCGGTCGAGGCCCAGAGCATCCACTGCGGCTGCGCGCCGCGGCCGCCGATGGGCTCGAATGCCGCGCCGAAGAACCGCTCTCGATATTCCTCCCAGACGTCGAGGGCGTTGGCCACCGCGGCCGATCCGCGGAGATTCAGGTACCGCTCGCGGTCGGCGACCGTGTCCGCGGCTTCCGCCTTGGCCTCGAGCTCCTTGTCGACCGAGGTGTCGAGCCGGCTCACGAAAAGGCTCGCCACGGAGTGGAGGCCCTGGAGCGAGCCGCCGGTTTTCAGACGCCGCTCGATGCCGCGCGCGTACGCCTGCGCGACCGACGCGTACTGCTTTCGCCCGAAGACCAGGGTGACGTTCACGCTGATCCCTTCCGCGATCAGCGCCTCGATGGCGGGGAGGCCGGCCTCCGTGCCGGGCACCTTGACGAACAGGTTGGGACGGTTGACGCGGCGCCAGTAGTGCCGCGCCTGCTCGATCGTCCCCGCCGTATCTCCCGACAGCTCGGGGCTCACCTCCAGGCTCACGAATCCGTCGCGGCCGCTCCCGCGGCGATAGACGTCCGCGAGCAGGTCGGCGGTGCGCGTGATGTCGCGCACCGCCAGCTCTTCGTAGATCTCTTCGGGCGATTTTCCCAGGGTCGCGAGTCGCACGATCTCGGCGGGGTAAGTGTCTTGATCGCTGCCGATCGCGTTTTTGAAGATGGTCGGATTCGAGGTGACGCCGTACACCGACCCCTCGGCGATCAACCGGGCCAGCTCGCCCGATTGGATCAATCCGTCGTTGATGTTGTCGAGCCAGACGCTCTGCCCCAGCTCGTGAAGCTGGACGATGGGGGACGGCCTCATGACGGCGCTCCTATGGAATGGGGACGGCTACGTCTGCTTGCGCGTGGCGAGCATGACCGGCCGCCCTTCGGGATCGGTGGTGCGGACGACGCGGTGGCCCCACGGCATGTCGGCGGGCGGGCCCTCGAACAGCATCCCTTTGGCGCTCAGGGTCGCGTACGCCCGGTCCACGTCATCCACCATGAAGTAGAGGGTCGGCTCCTTGGGCGGGCTCATCTCGCCCATCCCCTGCATGGGAGGCATGAAGCCGAGGCTGGACGTGTTGCCGGTCTGGACCCAGAGATAGTTGAACTGCGGATCGTGCTCGTGATTCTTGAAGCCGAGGAGCTCGACGTAGAAGCGCTTCACCGCGTCGATGTCGTGCGTGGTGTAGTCGAAGTGGTGGCTTCGCATCCCGATTCCGCTGGGAATGGACGGGGGAGCGGCCTGCCGCGCGGGAGCCGAGCGGCGAGCGGCCGGCTTCGACGCGCGCGTGGATCGGGAGACGGGGCGCTTCTTGGACGCGGAGCGCTTCTTCGAGGTGGGCCGTTTCTTGGACGCGGTGGATTTCCGAGTCGCGCTCTTCTTCTTGCCACGGGCGGACGACTTCTTCGAGGACTTTCGCGAAGCCTTCTTGCGAGCGGGCATGCTACCTCCCTGTTCGAGTCCAGCCGGCACCTGCCGGTCCTCTTCCGAATCGACGGTTGCTCGGCGTCCGTCGATTCGGACTCCTATGGGGCCGATCATGACGTATCGCGTTGAAACGGCGCAAGCGCGGGCTCCGCGCGTTTCGGGGGCGGAGCTCGGCGCGCTAGATATGATTAATGTGAGAGTTGATATTATGGCAGTAAGTGGCTGTTGCAAAGTGTATTGCGGCGACCGTGAGTCGCCTCTTTGAGGGCCGCGATTCCTAGGCGTTCGCTCCCGCGGCGATCGCGCGCTCGACGGCGGCGTCGACGACGACGAGTCCTGGCGCCGCGCCCGCCGTCAGATGGAGCCGGATCACCGGCTTCTCCCGCGCGCTCAGCGAGGCGACGTCGCCCAGAGCCTGCGCCATCTCCACCTGCCCGAACGTGAATGGAATCCCGGGAACAGGAAGGTCGCGGTCGTGCGCCGCGGTGATCACGACGAAGAGGCCGGTTTTCGGTCCGCCCTTGAAGAGCTGTCCGACCGAGTGCAGGTAGCGGGGGCCGTAGCCCTGGATCACCGGCACGCGCAGCGCGTTTCGGATCGCGCGGCGCATGAGGGCGAAGGATGCCTCGCTAGCCGCGGTCCGTTCCATGTAGCCGAGCAGCGCCACGTATCCCCCCGGCCGGGCCAGGCCGAGAAAGCGGTGCAGCACCATCTCGAGGCTGGGGTGTCCCGGCGCCCCCGCGGTGAGGCGCGACCAGAGCGCCGCGTCGGCGGAGATCTCCACGCCGAGGTCGCGGGCGACCGGCGGCTCGGCGGGAAGCGCTCCCGTCGACTGGAGCTGGTCCAGGATCCGCTTCGTGTTGTCCTTCGACTCCTGCACGTTCGGCTCGTCGAAGGGGTCGATGCGAAGCACGGCGCCCGCGATCGCGGTGGCGACCTCCCAGCGGAAGAACTCCGCCGCGATCTGATCGCGATCGGAGAGGACGATCCGCACCCACGCCGCGCCCGCGCGCGTCGTTTCCCGCTCGAGCTTCCGGAGGTCCGGAACGTCGTCTCCCTCGATCTCGATCGACACGAAGATCCGGTCGGCGCCGTAGTGGTGCGGCGCCCCGAACGGCTCTCCTTCGACCGGCACAATCCCCGTGCCTTCCTTGCCCGTGCTCTCCGCGATGAGCTGCTCGATCCAGAACCCGACGGGCCGGAGAAGCGGCGAGGCCAGGATCGTCAGCTTGTCGCGTCCGCTCCTGGCGGCGGCCCCGAGGAGGGCCCCGAGGCGCAGGGCGCTGTTCGTTGCCGGGTCGGGCGAGAGCGATTCGGCGCGCGCGGTCTCGGCGCGGGCCGCGAGCGTGCCCACGTCGAGATTCAAGAGCGCGGCGGGCGCCATGCCGAAGTAGGAGAGCGCCGAGTAGCGGCCCCCCACGTCGGGGGGATTCAGGAAGACGCGGCGGTAGCCCTCGGCGGCCGCGAGCGCTTCGAGCGGGGAGCCGGGGTCGGTGATCGCGGCGAACTGCGCGCCCGCGAGGGGCGCGCCCTCGGCCAGAAGCCGCGCGCGGAAGTAGCGATACTGCGAGAGCGTCTCGAGCGTCGTCCCGGACTTGCTCGCCACCAGAAAGAGAGTGCGGTCCAGACGCGCGCCCGATTCGGCCGACCGGATGGCCGCCGGATCCGTGGAGTCGAGCACGTCCAGGGTCGGGGCGCCCGGCCCGGGGGTGAGGCAGCGCTTGATCACTTCCGGGGCGAGACTCGAGCCCCCCATGCCCAGGAGGAGGACCCGCGTGAAGCCCGCTTCGCGCACTTCGGCGGAGAAGGCCGCGAGGTCGGCGGCACGCTTTCCGAGCCACTCGGGAAGATCCAGCCAGCCGAGACGATTCTGGATGACGGCGACGTGCGCGGGATCGCTCTTCCAGAGCGTCGCGTCGCGCGCGGCCAGGCGGCCGACGGCGTCGGAGGTGACGAGGGTGTTCAGAGCCTCGCGATACGTCTCTTCGAGCGCGCCCCAAAACTCGGTCTGGCGCGTGGGGCCGTTCATGGCGCTAGCGGCGCGCGTGCGTCCGCTCGTACTCCGTGATCTGGGCGATGCGCCGGGCGTGCCGCCCGCCGTCGAACGGGGCGTCGAGCCAGGCGTGGATGACCTCCGCCTCCTGCTCCTTCGGGGTCAGCGCCGAGGCGAGGACCAGCACGTTCGCGTCGTTGTGCCGACGGGCCATCTCCCCCTGCCAGCGGTTCACGGCCAGCGCCGCGCGGACTCCCTCGACCTTGTTCGCCGCGATCGCGATCCCGTTCCCGGAGTCGCAGACCAGGACGCCGCGCTCCGCAGCCCCGTCGCGCACCGCCTCGCCCACGCGAAACGCGTAGGGGGGGTAGTCGGTCGACTCCGCCGAGTGCGTACCCATGTCCTCGACTTGGTGGCCGCGCGCCTCGAGAATCTGCTTCACGCGCTCCTTCATCTCGAATCCGGCGTGGTCGGCGCCGACGGCGATTTTCATTCTTCGGCTCCCATGTGGCGGTTCCGCCGCGACCGTACGCGGCGCCGTATACGGCAAGCAACGAGACTAGTTCCCGTCGCCGCGGCGGCGCAACAGGCGAGTTGACAGGGGGAGAGGAAACGTCGAGACTCCGGCTTCATGACGAAGGGAGATGCGGTTTTGCCGACGGCTTCGCTTCGCGAGGAGCACGCCACGCTGATGACGCGTGTGCAGGCCCTGGCCGAGCGGGTCGAGACGCTGCACGAGCAGACGACCATGGACCAGCTTTCCCTGGCGCGCGAGGTGATCGACTTCGTGCGCCGCCAGGTGGCGCCGCACGCGCACGCCGAGGAGTACACGCTCTACCCGGCCGCGGACTGGGCCGCCGGGGGTGACGGATCGAAGCTGACGGAGGCGGTGCGCTTCGAGCACGTCCTGGTGGGCCGCCGCACCGAGGCGCTCGAGAAGGCGGTGGGTGCGGGCGCGGCGCCGGGGAAGCTGATGCATCTCTGCTACGGGATCCTCGGGCTCGTGGCCGCCCACTTCGTCGTGACCGAGGAAGTTGTGCTGCCCTACCTCGACGAGAAGTTCGACATGGCCCGATTCGAGAAGGAAGTCCTCACGCCGCTCCGCGAGACCCGGAAGACCAAGCGCTAGCCCATCTGCGCCCCGCGTTGCCGCGAGGCTAGTCGCTCCCCGCCCGCACGTACTCCTCGAAGGCCTTGTAACCGAAGTCGCGCTTCAGGAAGTCGCGGACCAGTTTTTCGGCCGGCCGCGACCCGCCCGGCGCGAGCACCGTCTTCCGGTAGCGCGTCGCCACCGCCGGCTCCAGCATCCGCGTGCGATCGAACTGGCTGAAGAGGTCCTTGGCGATCACCTGCGACCAGAGGTACGTGTAGTAGATCGCCGAGTAGCCGTCGAGGTGGCCGAACGAGCACTGCATGTGCGTGTTCGGTACCGGCGGGAAGGGAACGATCGCCCGCTCCGCCCACGCCACCGTCGAGTCGCTGTTCACCTCGGCGGGGGGCCGGTCGTACAGGTGCAGTGAGATCTGCGAGAGATACGTCTGGTACGAGCGGTCGATCCCCCGGCCGAACGCGTCCGCGCGGCGCATCTTGTTCACCAGCTCCGTGGGGATGGGCTCGCCGGTCTGGTAGTGCTTGGCGAACATCTGGAGCGAGGTGGGATCCCAGGCCCACTCCTCGAGCATCTGCGACGGGGCCTCGACGAAGTCCCACTCGGTCGAGATCCCCGCGATGGGCTCCCAGCGCTGCCCGCCCGCGAAGATCGTGTGGAGCAGGCGGCCGAACTCGTGGAAGAAGGTCGTGACGTCCTGGTGCTCCATGAGGCCCGGATCCCCCGGCTTCCCGCCGGCGAAGTTGCAGACCAGCGCCGCCTCGGGAATCTGGATCCCCGCGCAGCCCTGCCGGATCGTGAACTGCGCGGCGTGGTTGTATTTTCCGGGCCGCGGGTGCAGGTCGAGGAAAAATCTCCCGAGAAGCCGATCTCCCTCGTAGATCTCGTAGGCCTCCACACTCGGATGCCACACCACGGCGCCGTCGATCTTCTTGTAGGTGATGCTGAAGATGCGCGACGTCACGTCCAGCACGCCCCGCTTCACCCTGTCGAAGGCGAAGTAGGGGCGCGCCGCCTGCGCGTCGAAATCGTAGTCGCGCTTCCGGATCAGGTTGGCGTAGTACGACGCGTCCCAGTTCTGCACCGCGGGCGCCTTCGGATCGTCCTCCTGCTTCCGCTTCAGGTAGGCCCGGTATTCCCGCTTCGACTGCTCTCCCACCAGCCGGCCGACGCGGCTCAGGAATTCCGCAACGCGTTTGGGTGACCGGATCATCTTGTCCTCGGTCACGTAATCGGCCCAGGTCTTGTAGCCGAGCAGCCGGGCCAGCTCGTACCGCTTGGCGACCAGGGTGTCCAGCACGGCCATGTTCTGCGGGTACGCGCGGTTCACCCGCTCCATATGGAGCCGGCGCCGGACCTCGGCGTTCTTCGCGTACTTCATGACGGGGAAGCGGTCGGGGAACTCGATCGAGATCGTGATCCGGCCGTCCTCGCCCGGCGGATGGGACTTGATGAAGTCCTCCGGGAGGCCGTCCAGGTCGGCGGCGCTGTCCAGGCGGATGGTGCGGGAGTCGTTCCGGATGTTCCGATCGAACTCCTGCCCCACCAGGACCAGCTGGTCCCGGAGGGCGGCGATCCGGGTGCGCGTCGGCTCGTCCTTGTCGACCCCGGCCCGCCGGAAATCGCGAAGCGCGCGCTCGACGAGCATCTTGGTGTCGGCGTCCGCCCCCTTCAGCCGGACCGCGCGCACGGCCTCGTAGAGCGCGCGGTTCAGGCTGGCGTCGCTCAGGAACTTCTGCGCCCTCTGGGTCATCCCCTCGGCGGCCGCGCGGTAGGTCGAATCGGGGTGGACCGACTCCATGAGGCCCGCGTAGTACGCCGCGTTGTCGGCGTGGAGCATCATCTCGTTGTAGGGGACCAGCGTGTTCTCCACGGTCCGCCGCTCCCGCACGGCCACCAGCCGGTCGAGGGCCTCCTGCGCGTTGGCGATCTCCGCCTCGCAAAGGGTGCGGAACGCGGCGGCGTCGGGCCGGTCGCTGTAGAAGAGCGGCGGGTTTGTGGCGGCCGCCGCGGCACGGGGCCGGGCGGAAGGCGCCGCGATCACCATCAGGAAGACGGCGACTGCCGATGCCAGGATGCGGGTGCGGCCGGCAAGGATCACGATCCGCCGAGCCGCTCGTAATACCGCTCGGGAGCGGACTGGAACTTGGCGAGCGTGGAGTCGGCTTGGAAGTAATAGTCACGTCCGCGGAAGACGACGTGCGGCGACGCTTTCGTCGGCTTGAATCGCACGTGGTCTACAGGGTCGCTCAGGACGCCGACGTAGCGAAGGGGATGCTCCTGAAACTGCTTCATGGCCTTCGCGCTCGAGAAGAAGAAGATGTCCTGGTTGATCTTGGCCCGAAGCGAGGAATCGAGAATGGCCCGCTTCGAGGGGCGGACCGGGCATCGGAGCGAAACCTTCATCTCCCGGAGGTAGCGCTCAGGATCGAAGACGAAGATGGAGGGGCAGGGCTGGCAGCAGAATCCGACCGGCCGCCCGTTCACGTAGACCGGGTTTCGCATCGGGTCGAGGCGCCCCCCGCGCACGGGGCAGGTCGTGTTCACCGAGATGCTGGAATCGCGATACATCATGCGGGCGTTGTCGATCGGGTCTTCCATGACGGGGGCGGGGAGGCCGATGCGGAAGCCTTCGTCGGCCTGTGCCTCGACGGGGCGGGGTCCGGACCAGAAAGTCGCCAAAGCGAGCGCGATTCCGGCGAGCGCGATGGCTGCCAGGATGGTCCGCTGCATGCGGCTAGAAGTGGAGTGTGGGAAATTCATCCGCGTTGAACCTCCATCCTAACTCAAGTGACGGTGCGCCTACGACTTCAATTCGTACCCCCCTTCATACCCTCGACTTGCACCGATTCTCCCTGCTCCTCCAAGTGAGGGATTCCGGAGAAATCAATGAAATGCCCGGACTTACGGGCCTTTGTCTCCAGGTAGAAGCGGTTGTGGTCGTTGGGAGGAATGACCAGGGGGACCCGGTCGGTCACCCGGATGCCGTACCGCGCCAGCTCGGCGATCTTTCGCGGGTTGTTGGTGAGGAGCCGGACGGACTGGATCTTGAGGCTCGAGAGCATGTGCGCCGCGATCGCGTACTCCCGCTCGTCGTCGCGGAACCCGAGGGCCTCGTTGGCCTCGACCGTGTCGAGGCCGCGGTCCTGGAGCATGTACGCTCGGATCTTGTTGAGGAGGCCAATCCCGCGTCCCTCCTGGCGGAGATAGAGGAGGACCCCGTGAGGCTCCTGGCCGATTCTCCGGAGCGACACCTCCAGCTGGTCGCGGCAGTCACAGCGGAGCGACCCCAGTGCATCCCCGGTCAGGCACTCGGAATGGATCCGGACCGGGACGTCGGCGCCCCCGTAGGGGCGGCCCTTCATGACCGCGACGTGCTCCTTCCCGTCCCGGTTGTTCCAGAACGCGGCGACCTGAAAATCCCCGAAGCGCGTCGGGAGCTCCGCGATGGCCGCGATCCGGACGCAGATCTTCTGCTCGCCGATGCCGCCGCAGCAGTGATCCGCCTCGTCCCTGAGGATCGCT
>JBKJXM010000135.1:0-9334 GCA_046716305.1 Candidatus Eiseniibacteriota bacterium | reverse complement strand
CATCTCGCCGATCTCGTCGAGGAGCAGCGTGCCGCCGTCGGCCGCCTCGAACTTGCCGGGCTTCTGCCGGTAGGCACCGGTGAACGACCCCTTTTCGTGGCCGAACAGCTCGGACTCGAGAAGCTCGCGCGGGATGGCGGCGCAATTCAACTCGAGCATCGGCTTCTCGCGCCGCCCCGACATTTCGTGGATCAGGTGGGCGATCAGTTCCTTGCCCGTCCCGCTCTCCCCGTCGATCAGGACGCTGGTCGAGTCGGAGGACGCCACCTGGTCCACCACCGAGTAGACCTGCTGCATGGCCGCGCTCTGGCCGCGCACGAACTCGCGCGAGAAGTGCTGGCTCCGCTCCCGGCGGTGGTGCTGCACTTCGCGCCCCAGCCGCTGCGTCGCGAGCTCGCGCTCCAGCACGGCGAGGAGCTCCTCGCGGATCGGTTTTCCTTTCGTCAGGTAGTCGCGCGCGCCCGAGCGCATGGCCCGGACGGCGCTCTCGTGGTCGGGATCGCCGGTGAGCATGACCACGATCTGGTCCGGCCACTGGGAGCGGATCTTCTGGAGCACCTCGATGCCGGTGCGGTCGGGGAGGCGGATGTCGAGGAGCACGAGGTCGACGGTCTCCTTCTCGAGCGCGCGGAGGCCCAGCGCGCCGGACTCGGCCGTGATCACGTGGTACCCCTCCGCCTCCAGGTCGCGCGGGAGGAAGTAGCGGATCGTCTCGTCGTCGTCGATAATCAGGATCGACGCTTTTGCCATGCGCTCCTCAGGGTTTCGTTTCGGGGAGCACCACGCGGAATCGCGTGCCCCGGCCCGCTTCGCTCTCCACCTCGAGGGCACCGCCGTGGCGCTGCACGATACCATGTGCCACGAACAGCCCCAGCCCCGTCCCCTTGGGCCGCGTGGTGAAGAACGGCTCGAAGATGCGGGGCAACTCGTCCGCCGGGATGCCGTGCCCCGCGTCCTCCACCTCGATCACGGCCCCTGGCCGCTCCCCTTCGCGCCGGTAGGCCCGCACGACGACCGCGGCCCCGGCCTCCGAGGCCTGCACCGCGTTCTGGATGAGGTTGAGAAGCACCTGCTGCAGCTGGTCGGCATCGGCCAAGACCGTGGGCCATGTATCGGCGTCCGAACGATCGATCCGCACCCCCGACGCTTCGATGGCGGGCGCGAGCCCGCGGAGCGCCCACTCGACCACGTCGGCGACCCGCGCCGGCCGAGCGAGCACCTCCCGCTGCTTCGTGGCGGTGAAGAGGTCCTGGATGATGGTGTTGAGGCGCACGACCTCCCGGAGGATGAACGCGACGCTCTCGTGCCGCTCGTCCCCCTCCGGAAAGCCGCGGCTCAAGTACTGGACACCCGTCGCGATCCCGGTCAGCGGATTTCGGAGCTCGTGCGCCACGCTGGAGGCGAAGCGACCCAGGGCCGCGAGGCGGTCGAGCTGGCGGATCCGGTCCTCCATGTGCTTCAGGCTGGAGACGTCGAGGAGCGTGGCCACCGCCCCGCGGATGCTCCCGTCCACGTCCCGGAGAGGGGCCGTGCTCACCTCGACGGGGAGTCTCGTGCCGTCGGGGCGGACCACCTCGTGCTCGGCGCGAACGGTCGTCTCCCCCTCGTCGAGACTCAGGATCAACGCGTGCTGCCACGAGTGCCCGGCGGAGACCCGGGGGATCGGCGCGGCTCGCGCGCGCTCCCGGTCGAGCCCCAGGATCGCCTCGGCTCCGCGGTTCCACGCGAGCACCCGCCGTTCCAGGTCCACGGCCACGACGCCGAGGGGCAGGTTCTCGATCACCTCGTTCCGGAAGCGCGCCTCCAGGGAGAGATTCTCGCGGAGGCCGAGGTTGACGAGGACGGGCCCCAGCGAGGGCGCAATCGCCTCGAGCTGCGCGAACCGGCCTCGAGCGTCATCCCCTTCGATCCCGACGACCGCCACGATGTGCCGGAACTGGCAGGGGCCGCACGAGCGATCGCCTCCGGCCATCTCCTCCAGCTCCCGCCGCGACAGGAGGCACGCGGCGCCGCCGCTCAGACTCCCGGGGCAGGCGGGCATCGCCCCGGTCAGGCGATCGACCGCGATCTCGCCGCGCACCGCGATCGGACGCCACGGTCCCCCGCTCCGGGATCCCGATGGGCCGGTCCACAACTCCTCCTCCCCTTCCCCGAGAGCGACCCAGCGGAGCCACTCCGGGGGGAGCCGGAGCGCCGGCACCGCCTCCGGATGGGACTCGCCGAGCACGGGATCCGCCGGCCGGTAGAGCGTGAATGAGTTCGGGGACCCGTCCACGACGCCCAGCCAGAGACGCGGCTCGTCGAGCGCGCGGGCGAGGTAGGTGACGAGGGTCTGGTAGGTCCTTCCGGGTTCCGATTCACGCCAGGAGAACAGCTCCCCGAGACCTTCCATCTGCACGCGCGTGGCCAGCTCGCGGCGGAAGTTGGTCTCGAGGTCGCGGAGGAGAATCTCGACGAGCGGGGCGAGAGAGGCAGGATCCGTGCTCGCGGGCGCGCCGGCCTCCTCCCCCGTGAACGGCGGGAGTCCGCAGAGGGAACGAATCTCCTCTGCGCGGCGCCAGAGCCGCTCGACGGATGCGCGATGGGTCGGACGGGATGGTGTCTTCAGAGGCCGGACGCTAGCAGGGCGCCCGGAGACGGTCAAGGCGCGCGGCGGTCCGCGGCAAGCGGGCGCCGCTCCGGCCGCCTAGCGGTGGCCGATCGCCCCGATCAGACCGCGCCCTCGCCGCGCGCCATCACGCGCACCGTCGCGACCATGATCTTGATATCGAGCAGGAGACGGCCGTAGCGGATGTAGTAGAGGTCGTACTGGAGCTTCCGGTTCACCGTCTCGATGGACGTGTCGTAGCGCCACCGCACCTGCGCCAGGCCCGTCACGCCGGGGAGCGCCTCGCAGCGCTGGGTGTACTCGGGAAGCGTGCTCGCGAGCGACACCACGAAGTTGGGGCGCTCCGGTCGCGGCCCCACCAGGCTCATGTCCCCCTTGAGGACGTTCCAGAGCTGGGGCGTCTCGTCGAGGCGTGTGATCCGGAGGATCTTCCCCACCCGCGTGACGCGGGAGTCGCGCTTCGAGGCCCATACAGGTCCCGTGTTCTTTTCGGCGTCCACCACCATGCTGCGGAATTTGTAGATCTCGAACGTCTCTCCAAAGCAGTCCGCCCGGCGCCGGTCGACCTTTTCGGGACGGGTGGCAGTCGTCGGCCCTTCCCCCGCGCGACGAGGGCCGCGCCGCCGGTTTTTGCCGACGCGCTCCTGCGCGTAGATGATCGGTCCCCGGCTGTCGAGCTTGATGGCGATGACGACGAGAAGAAATACCGGCAGGAGAACCAGCAGACCCGCCGCGGACGCGAGCACGTCGAGGGCGCGCTTCAGGCGCCAGTACGCGGCGTCGGCGGGAGCGGTGCCGGAGTATCCCCGCGGAGTTTCGGATGGAAGAATCATGATGCTCACGGAGCGAGCCCTCCGAGGCGGCCGTGCGATTCGGGAGGTGGATGTCGGGCGGGAGTCCGAGGGGGGGCGTGGCCCAGATCGCGGTCGTGCCCGTCGGACCGGCCCCCCACCGATCACCTATAAGGATAAACCAGGCGGGGCGTGAAGATCAACGCTGCGCCAAAACAATCGGGGCCGGACGATCGTGCCGTCCGACCCCGTTCCCCACCCTCGTACTGAGTACCGCTACCGCTGGGCGACCTCGACAATGGCCCGAAACGACATCCGCGCCAGCGAAGCGGCCATGTCGTCGGCGTTGTTCCGGGTGCGGACCCGCGCGAGGCGGATCCGGTAGCCGTTCTGCGGCGTGCGCTCGATAATCGCGTCCTTGACCCGGAATCCGAGCAGCCCGAGCGCCTGCATCTCGGCCTGCGCGCTCGACTCGGTCGAGTACCCCGGGAGCACGACGTCGTACTCGGCCGGCCGCTGCTTGGCGGGCTTGGCCGGGGCCGGCGCATCCATGGCGGGCGCTGAAGCGGGCGGCGCCTGCTTGGACGAAGCGACCGGCGGCGAGGCAACGGCCGGCGCGGGCTTCACCGAAGCCGCGGGCGCGGCGGGAGCCGCGGAAGCGATCACGCGCGGCGGCGCCGGGGCCGGCGGGGCCGGTGGCGTCCGTTTCGGCGACTCCGGCTTCCGCTCGTCGGAGCTGGCGCCGAAGCTGTATCCAAAGGAAAGGCGGTGCACGTCGTCGAATTGGTCGCTCGGCGTGAGCGCGTAGTCCAGCTCGAGCTGGTGGAAGTGGATCCCCAAGCCATAGGAAAGGCCGGTGGCGGGATCGTTGGTCGTGCCGAACTCGTGGCGGTATCCGACGCGCAGCGACACGTTCGTGTGCGCGCGTACTTCGGCGCCGACGCGCAGATCCTTGTAGTAGTCGCGCGGAATGTTGTAGTCGGCCGCGAGCTGGATGCGGTCGTTCAGGAACGCGTGCCCGGCCCCGAGCCGGATCTGGCGCGGCATCGGGTACCCGGCGCCGTCGAAGGAGATCTCGGGGCCGAGGTTCTGGACGGCGGCGCCGAGAGTGGTGCCCGCGATGACGCTGCGGATTCCGAAGTCCACGGCGGGAGCGGTCGCCGACACCGTGCCGAGGCTCTGGCGAATCATCTTCGCGTTCGCGCCGATCGAGATGTTGGGCGTGAGCGCGCGCGCCAGGCCCGCGGTCAGCGCGATGTCGTAGACCTTGAACTCTCCCGTCGGATTGTCGAACTCATCCACGCCCTGGATTCCGGGCGTGTGGAAGTAGGCCACGCTGAACGAGCCGACGCCCAGCTTGCCCATTGGCTTGGCATAGCCGAGCCACTCGTAGCTGAGATCCTGGAGCCAATTCGCGTGCATCGCGCCGACCTGGGACTGGTTGAGCGTCGCGAGGGCCGCCGGATTCCAGAACTGAGCGGTGACGCCGCTCGCAATCCCCGTCTGCGCGCCCGCCATTCCGGCGCTCTTGCCGCCGATCTCGAAGGAGAGGAAGTTGGCCGAGGACGCGCCGATCGCGATCTGCGCGTTCGCCGGGCGCACCCACACGCAGGCAATACCGAGCAGGAGAACCGCGAGCGTGACGAAGAACACACGAATTGTGCGCGAGGCGGCCGAAAGCGCCGTTGGCGGCCTGGACATGAGGTTTTCCCCCGATCAAGTGAGACTGAGTCTGGCCCCCGTCCGAATCGCCTACGGATGTCGATTGGACGGACGGAAGTTTTGCAGAGACCATGCCAGGGGGAGGGCGCACTCCTGGAGCCGTGCCGCACCTCGGAAGACGTTGTCCCGCATCGGCGGCGCCGCGAAGGATGCGAAACGCAAGGATGCGCGAGGGTGCATTCCGCAAGCGGGCGCTCGCGGTTCGGCACGACCACGGGTGTTTCTCGAGGAACGAGGAGCGGGGTTTAGGAAGCGGCGAACCTAGTACGTGAGGTGGATCGCGACCTGGGGACCGGAGGGGGTAACCACGGCCGAGACGCGGCGCGACGTGCGCACAGCGGGCGGGCCCAGCGGGAGCATCATCGCGTCGATGACGTTCGCCGCGTGGATCACGAGCGTCGCATAGCCGAATCCTCGGCGAACGTCCTCGGCGGTGCGGATGTCCTGATGAAGGATCCCGATCTCGCGCTGAAAGCGGATCTGGTCGTTGGGATCGGTCGCCCCCGCGAGGCGAAGATCGTTCAGCTCGAGAAGCGCGCGTTTGTGCACGAGGGCCTGGTGGGCGGCCGTGTACCCCGCGCCGGCCGCGAGCACTCCCGCCATCCACAAGGCCCCCCGGCCGCCGTGATTCGAGAATTCCTGCCCCGCGCCGGGGACGATGAGCGAGCGGACCACCACCTTCGCGCGGCCGAGCGTCGGAATCCCGAGCGAGAGCCGGGTGGGGGTCGCTTCGTACACGGTGAATCGCGGAAGCATCCAGTAGTCGATCGCGCTCATGGCCCATATCCCGCCGCCGTACGCGAGCCACGAGTTCCGGATGCGGCGCTGCTCGCGCGCGAAGATTCCCTCCTCGGCGCCGGCCTCGTTGAGATGGTTTCGATAGCGCACGTGCGCTCCGGCCGCCATTCCCAGGGCGCCGACCTCGGCCAAGGTCAACGTGATCCCACGGAAGGTGCGTTTGGCCGAGATGTCGGGGAAACCGGGGAAATTGAGCGAGCGGAGGAAGAGGGTCGGACCCATTCCCGGGCCCTCGGATACCATGACGGGACGCTCCCCGAGGGAGCCGAACTCGAACTCACCCTGGGTGCGGGCCACCCCGCCTCCCTGCGCCAGCATGGAGAAGCGCCCCACGACCGACGACGGAAGGTCCATGGGCGTGTGCCCGTAGACTTCGGTGGGGCCCTTGATGGAGATGGAAGCGCCGGGTGGGCTCGAGAGCAGCGTCAGGATTGGCGGTGCGGGCGCCTGGTCCCCCAACTGGGAGGCCGCCGGCCCTGCCGATAGAGCCAACAGGAGCAGCGATACGACCGGGATGAGGGCGGCGTGGCGTGTCGCCATGGACCACAACGTTATGGGTCCGCGGCCGAGCCTGTCAAGGACCGCCCTTTTGTACGGTTTGGGGCGCGCATCGCCCCGGGGCCGCCACTCGGGGGTCACCGGCCCGCGGGTTTCGGGCTCGGCACGGCTCGAATCAGCCAAGTTGACCCCGCCGAGCGGCGGAGGAATCCCGCACGGTCGACGCGGCACCCTTCATGCTAAGTTTGCTGGTGTTCGGGGGAGTCTGAAGGCAAGGAACTGGAGATCCCCACCGGCCTCCGCATTGGTACACGTTAGGTTCCCTAGCGCAACGGGGTTTCCGTGATCGCGATCCATCCGGATTCCATTGCACATCGCCACGGCTGCCGAGTGGTCGATGCACGGTTTTTCCCGCTTTTCCGCCACGTCGGCTTTGCGTTCGGCATTCTTTTGGCCGCGCTCTGCTTCGCGCGGCCGGCCTCGGCGGCCGATGAAATCCACTGGACGATCACCGGCCAGACCTCGGTGACGTTCGACTGGAGAGGCACGAGCGCGGAGAACACGATCCGCTACGGGACCTCGCCCGGCGTCTACACGGGCACTGTCACGGCGGTCACGCCGAGCCCCGTGCCGGACTCGTCGCCGGGGCCGTTCTGGGAGGCGCGGATCACCGGTCTCGCGCAGAACACCCTGTACTACTACCGGATTGGCACCAACGCGGAGCACACTTTCCGCACGCCCCCGCCCCGCGGCGGCTCGGGCTTCTGGATCGTGGAAGAGGCGGACATCGGCAGCTCCGTCGACTGGGCGAACGTCACCACGACCCAGGCGATGATCAATGTCGACTCCCCCGCGATCGCGGGCGACGACCGGCCGCGGCTCGTCCTGGCTCCGGGTGACCTGACCTACGGCGACCAGAGCGGTCCGTCGGTCGTGGATATCCACTTCAACGACGTCATGCCCTGGTCCCAGGACGTCGCGTACATGCCGGCGTGGGGCAACCACGAAGACGGCTCGTCGCTGGATGACCGTCAGAATTACGAGGGAAGATTCGACTTCCCCAACTCTCAGGACAGCCCCAACGCTCCTGCCACCGGCGGACCCGGCGAGGAGTGGTACTGGTTCGACTACGGCAATGCGCGCTTCATCTGCTATCCGGAGCCGTTCAGCGGCGCCTGGTCCGACTGGAGGACGAAAGCGGACGCGATCATGGCCGCGGCGCAGAGCGATCCCTTGATCCAGTTCATCATCACGTACGG
This sequence comes from Candidatus Eiseniibacteriota bacterium, assembly GCA_046716305.1. Lineage (GTDB taxonomy): Bacteria > Eisenbacteria > RBG-16-71-46 > SZUA-252 > SZUA-252 > DASQJL01. The sequence continues at coordinate 1,658 of JBKJXM010000135.1, read as the reverse complement.
GCACCGGCCCCCGTGGTCGTCCGGCGCGGACCACGGCGGCGACGCGACCCTGGCCGGGTACATGAGAGACCTTCATGTGAAGTACGCCAAGTACGTGATGAACATCGGGGCCCACTCGCACCACTACGAGCGCAGCCATCCCGCCATGACCGACGGGATTCTTCACATCATCGGCCCGGGGGGCGGATCCTCGCTCGGCGGCCTCTCGGCGACGCAGCCGAGCTGGTCGGCCTACCGGACCAACCATCTCCAGCATATCCGGATGTACTTTGCCGCCGACCGAATCGACGGCTACGTCGTGTGCGGCCCCGCTGGATCCGGTTCCACCGATACGTGCACTCAGGGCGCGGTCATCGACACGTGGACGATCGTGGCGCCGGGCGGACCGGGCCCGACGGACCTGGTGCCTCCGGCGGCGATTCAGAGCCTTCAGGTTAGGAACTGACGTGGCAGCCCAGAAAAACGCGCGGCTCCTGAGCGCCCTGGTCGTTGCGGCGGCGCTGCTTCCCGGCGCCGCCTGGGCGGCCGACGAAATCCATTGGACGTTCACGGGGCCCACCTCCGTGTCGTTCGACTGGCGCGGCGCGGAGACCACGGTGCGCTACGGGCTGACGTCGGCCTACGGTCAAACCGCCACCGCCGTGACGCCGAGCCCGCTTCCCTTCTCCTCCTCCGGACCGTTCCAGGAAGCGCGGATCACGGGACTCTCAGTGAACACCGTTTATCACTATTCCATCGGCACCGGCCCCGACCACACGTTTCGGACCCCGCTCGCACCGGGGTCGTCCGGATTTACCGTCTATGCGCAGGGAGACATCGGCGACAGCGCGAGCTGGTGGCGGGTTGGCTGGGTCCAGAGCGCGATCGCGGCGGCGCGGCCGGACTTCGTGCTCTGCGTCGGGGATCTCACCTACGGAAACTCCGTTGGGCAGCAGGCGGTGGACAACCACTTCAATGACGTCATGAAGTGGTCGCGCGACGCCGCGTACATGCCCGCGTGGGGCAATCACGAGTTCGACACGATCGCCGACGACCTGCGGAACTACAAGGGCCGGTTCGACCTTCCGAATCCGCAGGCCACGCCGGGAGCGCCTGCTGCCGGCTGCTGCGGCGAGGACTGGTGGTGGTGGGACTACGGCAACGTGCGCTTCATCACCTATCCGGAGTACTACGGTAGCGGCGCCTGGCCCGACTGGGATACCCGCGTGCGGCCGATCATGGCCGCGGCGCAGAGCAACCCGGCGATCACGTTCATCGTGACCGTGGGGCACCAGCCCGCATATTCCTCGTCGGGGATCCATCCGGGCGAGCGGGACCTGGCGGCGATCCTGGACAATCTGGGTGCCACCTACAGTAAATTCGTGCTCAACATCAACGCGCACAGCCACAACTACGAGCGGAGCCGTCCCCAGAGCGGCGTTGTCCATCTCACGGTGGGTACGGGCGGCTCAGACATGTACCGGGCGAGCAGCGGCTGCGCCTGGGCGACCTGCCCCGGCCCGTCCTGGTCGGCGTTCCGAGCCATGCACCATGGGACTGTGAAACTGCGCTTCGAGTCCACGTCCATCCAGGGGACGGTCGTCTGCGGCCCCGCAGACCCCGGGACCGACGACATCACGTGCGTCGAGGGATCCGTCATGGATTCGTTCGTCATCGGC